>JBMYPE010000074.1:0-7511 GCA_049600015.1 Kangiellaceae bacterium | reverse complement strand
ATATTAGAAACTCATCTAGGATGGGCTGCAAAAGGTATCGGTCGAAAAATTGATACTATGGTAGAAGAAGCGCAAGATGTTTCTAAAAAACGCGAGTTCTTAGCAAAAGTTTATAATCACAGAGAAGATCCTACCGTTGATTTAGCAAAACTGACTGATGCTGAAGTTCACAATTTGTGCGAAAACCTTCGAGCCGGTGTACCAATGGGAACGCCTGTATTTGATGGTGCAAGTGAAAGTGAAATAAAAGAAATGCTGTCTTTAGCTGGTGAGTCTAGCTCTGGACAATCTTGGCTTTATGATGGTCGCACAGGCGAAAAGTTTGAGCGTCCGGTTACCGTTGGATATATGTACATGCTTAAGCTGAATCACTTAGTTGACGACAAAATGCATGCTCGTTCAACCGGTTCATACAGTCTCGTTACTCAGCAACCACTCGGCGGTAAAGCGCAATTTGGTGGTCAGCGATTCGGGGAAATGGAAGTTTGGGCTTTAGAAGCATATGGTGCAACTTATACTTTACAAGAAATGTTAACCGTTAAGTCTGATGACGTGGTAGGTCGAACTCGAATGTATAAAAATATAGTCGATGGCGATCACCGCATGGAAGCTGGCATGCCAGAGTCCTTTAATGTATTAGTGAAAGAGATTCGCTCTTTAGGTATTAATATTGAGCTAGAGCAAGATCACTAGATGATTGAATCTTGCTTTGAAGAGATGGCTTATTAACTAAGCATTGCGGTAAGGGTTGTTGATTCAACAACTAACTTAACCCTCAGTTATAATTTGACTCCGGGAGGAGAAACAGTTGAAAGATTTATTAAATTTTATAAAACAACAGAATCAAACTGAAGAATTTGACTCAATCAAAATTGGCTTAACCTCGCCAGAAACGGTAAGGTCTTGGTCCTATGGTGAAGTGAAAAAACCAGAGACTATCAACTACCGTACGTTTAAACCAGAAAGAGATGGTCTTTTTTGCGCCAAAATATTTGGCCCAGTAAAAGATTACGAATGTCTTTGTGGGAAATATAAAAGACTTAAGCATCGCGGCGTAATTTGTGAAAAGTGTGGCGTTGAAGTAGCGTTGGCTAAAGTGCGTCGTGAAAGAATGGGGCACATTGATCTCGCGTGTCCAGTAGCACATATTTGGTTCTTAAAATCGCTTCCGTCCCGCATTGGTTTATTGCTGGATATGACGTTAAGAGACATTGAGCGTGTACTCTATTTTGAAGCATTTGTGGTGACAGAGCCAGGAATGACGACACTTGAAAGACGTCAACTTTTAAATGAAGAAGCCTATTTAGATGCGCTTGAAGAATTTGGTGATGAGTTTGATGCAAAGATGGGCGCAGAAGCCATCATGGACTTGTTGATACAGTTAGATGTTAATGAAGAAGCAACGGCTATTCGAGAAGAAATTCCCAATACTAACTCAGAAACTAAACTGAAAAAATTTACTAAGCGACTAAAAGTTTTAGAAGCATTTATCCAATCGGACAACAAACCTGAATGGATGATTATGACGGTTTTACCTGTGTTACCACCAGATTTACGTCCGTTAGTTCCATTAGAAGGTGGAAGATTTGCGACTTCTGATTTGAATGATCTATATCGTCGAGTCATAAACCGTAACAACAGACTTAAGCGTTTATTAGATCTAAATGCACCGGATATTATCGTTCGAAATGAAAAGCGGATGCTTCAAGAGTCAGTTGACGCATTGCTGGATAATGGAAGACGTGGTCGAGCTATTACGGGATCAAATAAACGTCCTCTTAAATCGCTTGCAGATATGATTAAAGGTAAGCAGGGTCGTTTCCGTCAAAACTTATTAGGTAAGCGTGTCGATTACTCTGGACGTTCTGTAATTGTTGTTGGTCCAACACTAAAACTACATCAGTGTGGACTGCCTAAAAAAATGGCATTAGAGTTATTTAAACCTTTCATTTTTGGCAAGTTGGAATTACGTGGTCTTGCAACAACCATTAAAGCAGCTAAAAAAATGGTTGAAAGAGAAGAGCCAGTCGTTTGGGATATTCTTGAAGAAGTTATTCGCGAACATCCAGTCATGTTAAACCGTGCACCAACGCTTCATAGATTAGGTATTCAAGCTTTTGAGCCCGTATTAATTGAAGGTAAAGCAATTCAGCTTCACCCGTTAGTTTGTGCCGCTTATAACGCTGACTTTGACGGCGACCAAATGGCTGTTCATATTCCGCTCACAATCGAAGCACAAGTTGAATGTCGAGCATTGATGATGTCGACCAATAACGTATTAGCACCAGCCAATGGCCAACCTATCATCGTGCCTTCTCAGGACGTTGTACTTGGGTTGTATTATTTAACTCGTGAAAAAATTAATGTTAAAGGTGAAGGAATGGTTTTCTCCGACACTGCAGAAGCATTAAGAGCCTATCGAAACGGCGTCGCAGAGTTGCATGCAAAAATTAAAGTGCGATTAAACATTACTGAGCACGATGAAAATGGTGAAGTCGTTGAAATTTCTAAATTAGTTGACACCACCGTTGGTAGAGCGTTGCTTTATGAGGTCGTTCCAGCAGGTCTTCCATTTGAGTACGTTAACTTAAAAATGACTAAAAAAGCAATTTCAACCATTATCAACCAGTGTTATCGAAGACTCGGTCTAAAAGACACAGTTATATTTGCAGATCAGTTAATGTACACAGGTTTCAATTATGCCACTCTATCTGGTGCATCAGTTGGTATCGACGATATGGTTATTCCTGATTCAAAAGCGCCCATTATTGAATCAGCAGAAGCGGAAGTAAAAGAAATTGAAGATCAATTTTCGGCTGGATTAGTAACGCAAGGTGAGCGTTATAACAAAGTAGTCGACATATGGTCTCACACCAATGAGCAAGTCGCTAAGAAAATGATGGATAACCTGAGTGTCGAGTCTGTTAAAGATGCAGAAGGCAAAACGGTTGAACAAGAATCTTTTAACTCAATTTATATGATGGCTGACTCCGGAGCTCGTGGTAGTGCAGCGCAAATTAGACAGTTAGCTGGTATGCGTGGTTTGATGGCAAAACCAGATGGTTCAATCATTGAAAGTCCAATCAAAGCGAATTTCCGTGAAGGCTTAAGTGTATTGGAATACTTTATTTCAACGCATGGTGCGCGTAAAGGTCTAGCAGATACCGCACTTAAAACTGCGAACTCTGGATACTTAACCCGACGTTTGGTTGATGTAGCACAAGACTTAGTGATTACCGAAGAAGATTGTGGAACTGAGCACGGATTGGCTATGTCTCCATTAATTGAAGGTGGTGATGTTGTTGAGCCTTTAGGTGAACGTGTATTAGGTCGTTGCCCTGCAGAACATATTTATGTTCCTGGAACTGATGACATTCTATGTGAAGCTGGTACATTAATTGACGAGAAATGGGTTGATATCCTTGAAGAAAATGGTATCGATCACGTCATCGTTCGGTCTGTAATTACTTGTGAAACAAGACATGGTGTTTGTGCTCAATGTTATGGTCGTGACCTTGCGAGAGGCCATCGAATTAACATTGGTGAAGCTGTTGGTGTAATCGCTGCTCAATCAATTGGAGAGCCTGGTACTCAGTTAACAATGAGAACATTCCACATTGGTGGTGCAGCATCTCGAGCGAGCGCAGAAAACAGTGTTCAAGTTAAAAACAACGGTACCATCAAAATCCAAAATGCTAAGTTTGTAACGCGTAAAGATAAAAAATTGGTGATTGTATCGCGTTCAACAGAGTTAACTTTGATTGATGAACACGGTCGTGAAAAAGAGCGTTATAAAGTTCCTTACGGTTCTGTTTTAGAATGTAAAGACAATGCCAAAGTTAAAGGTGGCTCAATCATCGCTAATTGGGATCCACATACTCACCCGATCATTACTGAATTAGCTGGTACGATTAAGCTAGAAGATGTTATTGAAGGCGTTAACATGGAACGTAAGACAGATGATATTACAGGTTTAAGCACTTTAAATATCAAAGAGTCAAAACGTTCTGGTACTAAAGCGAATGATCTACGCCCAAGAATTATCTTATTAGATAAAAAAGGTAAAGAGTTAAACATTCCAGGAACTAAAACACCTGCTCAATACGTATTGCCGGTGAATGCAATTGTAAGTATTGAAGATGGTTCAGAGGTTGGTGTAGGTACTGCTATCGCACGTATACCTCAAGAAGGATCTAAAACTAAGGATATTACGGGTGGTCTTCCAAGGGTTGCGGATCTATTTGAAGCACGTAAACCAAAAGAGCCTGCTATTCTCGCTGAAGTGTCTGGTCTCGTTAGCTTTGGTAAGGAAACCAAAGGTAAACGTCGTTTAGTGATTACACCTAAAGAAGGTGATGCGTATGAAGAGCTAATTCACAAATGGCGTCATTTTAATATCTTTGAAGGTGAGCAAGTTGAAAAGGGTGAAGTTGTATCTGATGGTGCAGATAACCCACATGATATCTTACGTTTGAAAGGTGTCAGTGCTTTGGCAAATTATATAGTCAACGAAGTTCAAGAAGTTTATCGACTACAAGGTGTAGGAATTAACGATAAACACATTGAATCAATCGTAAGACAAATGTTGCGTAAAGTACTCATTACTGCTGCGGGCGATAGCCAATTATTACGCGGAGAAACGGTTGAATATAACCGTGTACTAGAAGTGAATGATGCTCTAGAAAAAGAAGGTAAAGAACCAGTTAAGTTTGAAAGAATCTTAATGGGTATTACAAAAGCGTCTTTAGCGACAGAATCATTTATCTCTGCAGCATCTTTCCAAGAGACAACACGTGTGCTGACTGAAGCAGCTGTTGCTGGTAAGAAAGATAGCTTAAGAGGATTAAAAGAAAACGTCATAGTTGGTCGACTCATTCCTGCCGGGACCGGATTAACCTACCATGCCGAAAGAAAGAAGCGCCTTGAAGGTGATGTTGAATTTGAAATAGAAGAAAGTGTATCGGCAGAAGATGCTGAACAAGCACTAACTGACGCTTTAAGTGCAACATTAGCTGAAGTTGCAGACGCTGGTGAAGACTTAAATTTAGAAGAGTAGAGTATTCATCTTAAAAGAATATATTTGTGATATTTGAATTATCAAGTGTCACGGGTATTAACCTAGGATCGAGTTCTGATTCTAGGTTGACAAGTCCTACTAAGGCAATTACAATTCCGCTCCCTAAAAATAGGTGGGTTTGGAAATGCCAATTGCCTATAGTTAGGGTTAATTTTAGAAACATAGCCGGAGTTATTGTAAATAATGTCAACTACTAATCAGTTGGTACGCAAAGGGCGTAAAAAGATCGTCGCGAAAAGCAAAGTACCTGCGCTGGAAGCCAATCCGCAAAAGCGTGGTGTTTGTACTCGTGTTTATACGACCACTCCTAAAAAACCTAACTCAGCACTTCGTAAAGTTGCTCGTGTTCGTTTAACTAACGGATTCGAAGTGACATCATACATAGGTGGTGAAGGTCATAATTTACAAGAGCATAGTGTTGTTGTTATCCGCGGAGGTCGTGTAAAAGATCTTCCTGGTGTACGTTATCACTGTGTACGTGGAAATCTTGATTTAGGTGGAGTAAAAGATCGTAAACAAGGGCGTTCTAAATATGGTGCTAAGCGACCTAAATAGGGCTGCCACACTAATAGAACTCCAAAACCTTTTGCAAACCAAGTAAAACTTAAACAGAATATTTTTATTAAAACAGTCATTTTATTGAATCGCAAAGATCAAAAAGTCACTGATAAAATATTTAAAATTAAAGACATCCCTTTTGAGATGTGAGTAAGGTCCGGACACAGTGCTGGAGTAACCTGAAGAACACATAGGAAAATATAAAATGCCAAGAAGACGCGTCGTCGCCAAACGTGAGATCTTACCTGATCCTAAGTTTGGAAGTGAATTGCTAGCAAAGTTCATCAACATTCTAATGGTTGATGGAAAGAAATCAGTTGCAGAAAAAATTGTATATGATGCACTTGATATCATCAAAGAAAAGAAAAATGTAGAAGATGCATTACCAATTTTTGAAGAAGGCTTAGACAAAATTAAACCGCTAGTAGAAGTTAAATCTCGCCGTGTAGGTGGTTCAACTTATCAAGTACCTGTAGAAGTAAGACCATCTCGTCAAACTGCGTTAGCAATGCGTTGGTTGGTTGAAGGTTCTCGTAAGCGTGGCGAAAAATCAATGAACGCTCGTTTAGCTGGAGAATTAATTGATGCAATGGACGGACGTGGTTCATGTATCAAAAAGCGTGAAGACATTCATAGAATGGCAGAAGCGAATAAAGCATTTGCTCATTACCGTTGGTAGTTTGGGTCGCACGTTAAGTTGTTTTAAGAAAGCCGACATTTTGTCGGCTTTTTTGATTTTGAATTCTAAGTTCGAGACGTTTATAAGATAAAACTGATAGAACGTAAAACTGTGGTTTTAACTAGGTAGGTACTCCTTTCCCCAACCTGTCCCAGCAATTTTACTGTTAATCATTGCAGAAATATCATCATCTTTATAGCCAAGTTCGGCTAGAATTTTTATTGTAGAATACCCTAACCTTTCCGTCGGATGAATCGCTACTATTTCAGCTTCTTCTGGACGAATGGCGTATTGATCAATAATAGTCACCTTATGACCGCTTGGATGGTCCTCATAAATTGAGAACGCATAACTGCCACGATCAATACCCACGCTACCATCTGCTGAACGACTGTATTGTGCTCTAAGTTTTCCAATTCCAATTGATTGGGCGGCTGCAATATTAGATGACTGTAAAGCGTTTACCCAATGTTCCGAGTTTTCTTTAGCGAGTATTTGTGCAAGGAATTCACTTAAATTTTCTGCTTCTAAAATCCCACTCAGTCCAGGAATATCCGCTAACTTTGATAACTCACTTTCATTTGAGTCTATGAAGATGTAGCCATCTTGTGTTTTATAAAAATGTGATAAGGCGTTATAACCTAATACTTTTCGACCGGAAGGTTCATTAAAAGGAACATAACCTTGATAATCGAAAGCGAACTTAATTTGTGCAAGGTGAGTGACCGCAGATAATGAAGTTCGGGAAAGTGAGGTATGTCCCGTTTGTTGTTTATGGTACAGCGCTAAAGCCATACTTAAACCCGCAGCAAACCCACAGTTTACATCCAGAGTTCCTATGTGAGCATGTTCTTCTGGTGTTTGTTCGCCACCAAATCGACTCATAATTCCGCTGTTTGCTTGGATGATGTCATCATATCCAATGTAATCGGATTTAGGGCCTCGTTTGGGACCGCCAAAACAATCTAAGCGACAGAATAAAATATCTGACTTTATTAATTTTAAGCTGTCATGATCTAACCCTAATGGTTTTAATTGTCGTTCTGATGCATTGATAACAACAATATCCACTGTTTTGACTAATCGCTCGAACACTTCTCGCCCAGCGGGGGTTGTAATATCTATGAGTGCACTTTTTTTGCCTAAGTTAGTTTGAAAACTATACAAAGTGCCAATGAGAGGATCGTACATAGGCGT
>JBMYPE010000073.1:0-7523 GCA_049600015.1 Kangiellaceae bacterium | reverse complement strand
CTATTGACCAAAGCGCAATTTGGTAAGAACCTGGTCGATCATCATCAGGGTCACATTCGTCTCCTAAAAATTCATCTGATGTACTGACAAAGACAAGTGCATCATTTAAAAATGCAGCGCTCGAAACCTCCCAATATCCAGGTGGTTTCTCGAATGGACTATCAAGTTTGGTGGGGTCTTCAAGGGATGCTGATAAGTCATACAAACCGACTACATCAAGAGGATGCCAAACCCATCCAGCACTTAATAGCAGTCTTCCATTAGGACTTACCGCCAATCTAGAATGAAAGCAATCAGAAGGGTTGCGATCAACGAAATCTGTTAACACTTTACCCGTTTCAATTTCTTCAATGTCAATTCGGCAATAATCTTTAGGACAATAAACCAAGATCTCCTGCCCTGAATTCAATATAGAAAATGCTATTGGAAAATCGTATGCGTGGGCTTGATAATAACTTCTATTAATTTCCCGTATAATTTCGCCATTTTTCAGTAGCAATCCCTTGGTTTGATTATTTGCAAAAACAACGCTGTAAATACCTGATGATGATACAACAGCAGAATCAAATGGATATGCATAATTTATATTTCGCTTCTTAGTTTCACCATTTAGAGTATAGGTATGGCCTCCAGAAACCCAATCAATCAAGTTGTTACCTTGCCAAGACAAGGACCGAATATTGTCGGCTTTCAATTTTATTAATTTGTACATATTTTTTTGTTGATCACTCTATGAAATAGCTCATTAAGCGAATCATAATTAAAACTCTTATCTAAATCAGAACCACTATAACTTTCAAGTCTTTCCAATTCGGAAACTACAAACTCATTGATAACCGGAACCGCTGGCGCAATCTCTTTTTCAAGTGCTAGCTTTTTCCGCTCAATCAACTCTGTTATAGCACAATCAAGCTCGCTTCCGGTCTCTACTAGTTTTCTCAATTTATCAAATTCGATTGGCGCAGGAGTTCCTTCTTGTTCCAGCCATAGAATTGAAAGCAAAGGTCTCAACACATAAAAATATTTTTTAAGCGGAACCATTGGTTTTCGTAAATACCCTCGGTAGTTGGTCTTCGCCATACTACGATAATGATAAATACCTTTTTCTACAGAGTAGCTAGACGACAAAATCTCTCTCGCAGTTTTAGCGAACACACCATCATCGCGATAGATGATCGATGAATGCAACCACTCAACAAAAGACGGGTTAGATTTCTTGAAAAGTTTTAGAGCCTTTCGAACATCCCATCCGCTTATATCTATTTCATCAACGATTGGATACTCTATTACATCCTGTTTTTCTTCTAAATCAACTGCAACATACCAGTCTTTTTGGTGAGCATAAATAAAGCGAACATCATAGTCACTATTAGGCGAAGCAAAACCCCAAGCTCTGCTACCTGATTCAACTGCGTACAGAACTTTAACGTTATGCTCTCTTTCTGCTGCGTCTATTCTGAGCTGAATTTCTTTTTCAATTTTTTTCGGTATAGTTTTCTTTAGTATCATTGTCTGGTCTCTTACTCGAGCCGGTATGCACCGGCTCGCTTTTAACTTGGAACATTACCAGTAATCTTAACCATATCTTTCATTACACCTTCTAGTCCATTGTAAACGGTCATATGATCAATTTTACCGGTAACTCTTTCCAATACTTCTAATTCCTTTAGACGCATTAAAGTTGCGTTACCTTCCATTACTTTCGCGGTGTTATGTAAAGATCGAGTCGCTTGTGTTTCTTCGCGACGTTTGATCAAGTTAGCTTCAGCGGCTTTTTGCGCTTCGACCACTTGATTCAAAATACTTTTCATATCACCTGGTAAAATAATGTCTTTAACGCCAACATCCAATACTTCTAAACCATAATTAAGTGCATTTGTTTTAATTTGGCTCTCAACAACCTGATTAACACTATCTTTATCTTCCAAGATAGAATCAAGGGTTCGAGTACCAACCACTTCTCTAAGTGCTAACTGAAATTCTCGGTATAAAAATTCAGTATGATTTTTCAGCAAAGTAGCAACTTTTTCAGTATCTGCAATACGGTAGCTTGCAGAAAGGTTAACTCTTAAACTAACACGATCTTTAGTTAAGATTTCCTGTCCACTCACTTCCATAGTTTGTAAACGGCAATCCAAACGCACAACTTCTATGTTTCGGTTGAAACGCCAGTAACCGTAGTTACCTGGTTTTAGTAAGCTTTCTAACTTACCATTTATTTTCAAAAGGCCGACATGGTTATCTGGCACTTCTATGTAGTAAGTTGAGTTCACGCCTGTCGCGTAAATGGCACTGCCTTTACTTCGAACCAAAGCTGCAAGCAACTTTTTGTTGACCTCAAAATTCTCACTGATATCGACTATTTTAACTTCAACTTTTACAGCTAAGTTCCAATACATCTTAAATGTATTTGGTGCAATCACATCGGATAACTTTCCGTCCAAATACACTAATCCAACTTGGTTTTCCTTAATGTCAAAACTGACTACTTGGTCGCCAAGCAAATCTTGATACGCGGTTATCAAAAAACGTCCTAAGTGATGATTTAACTCTGCTTTAGTAATGTCATATCGAAAAGCTGTAATACTATTTGTTAAATCAAATACACTATATTCACCTGGGTTTAATATTTTTTCAAATCTATTTTTACGAAATAACAAAACTCTTTCGTTATCTGCTACATTTATTCTTTGTATTCCTAGCATCTTTTTTCTCCTTAATATGTTTATGCCAAGTAGCATTATCATGATGCTCTTTTTTAATGGTGGGCTTCTTGCTCCTAGTTTGCATTCACTACTTAAAATAAATGGGAGGCTTGAAGATCGGACAGTAATATTAAAGTTTTTTGTGAACCCTCTGAATCAAAACTAGAGGGAACTCATTTATCATTAATGCTTAAGTCTTCATCAAGCTTCGCACCTATTTGACCCATATTGATTGGTCACTAGTAGCTGAGTGTACTTTGGTTTCAGTTAGAGTCTAAGTGCTACTTAAAACTGATTCCTCTGTTTACCCAGAAGCCCTGTTTTTAATATGGGGAGTCGAACCCCAGCCTTTCCGCTTTACCGTAGTATCGATTTTAAGTCGATGGTTACTTAGGTCGGAATTGAACCGACTCACATAGAATCAAATCTATTGCTCTACCAAATGAGCTACAAAGTACATTGGTGTCTAGAATAAATAAGCAAACTTGGTACACAGTTTGGTAACACCGCTGTGCCAGACTGGTCTGCAATATTACTAGCAGAAACCAGAACCGCTAAACTTGTTATCATTTCCTAAACTCTTTTGGAGGAATCAGAATTTTGTTTCTGACTCTTCACATTCTTGTTTATTGAACTGCAGCACTACTCAATCCAATCACATTAATTTTTACAGTGTCATCGTCAATTTCAGTGATATTTATAGCGTCATCAAGAAACTGATTAATAACGTTAATATTCGTTCTGACATGCTCACTAGCTGCATGAGTAATAAAACTTCCACCTGCATTCAATACCATGGGAAGTAATAATTGGTCGGCCAAATGTTCGCCTACAACTGCTTTAGAACTCATATAACGTTTTAATTTTTTCACTGCTTTGCCTGCAACTCTTTCTGCGGTTAAACCTCTTTGTGCAACTTCATCAAATAGCTCAACAGTATTTTCATAAACTAATTTAAGTGATATCAAATTACCTGGTCCAAACGAGTCGACTTCATTTTCGAATAGCTCGTCAGACGCCCAATTTAATTTCTGTGCAACTTTTCTTAATTCCCTCTGGCTAACATGCAATGGAATTTTTGAAATAAAGGTTGTGGCGCTCCTTGCCACTAGATCACCTCTATCTAAAAGTTTTATTCTTTTTACATTCTCAGCAGGTTGAATATGTGAAATCCATTGTCCGCCACCGTTGGGATAAAATCCGTATCGCAACAGTTCGCAATCAACCTGACAATTCATTTTTCTTAATGCTTTTAAAAAGCACTTTGTTAAAAACTCATAACTTGGTGCCTGCATATTATGTGTGCCACCTTCAAAGATCACATTCGATTGCCCATCTGCTTTTAGCAAAGCGGGAAGAATCGTTTGAAAAACCAAACTTGTACTTCCAGCCGTTCCAATAGCAAACCGATAATCACCAGCCTTAATTTTACCTGGGTTAAACTCAACGGATTTTGACCCTAGCTCATCGCCTTCAACTTCCGCATTGCAGATCTCTTTCGCTGCTCTAACACACGTTAAATGTTGACGAAGTAATCCTGGTTTTTTTCTACCTGCACGAATATTTTTTATTTGCACTGGCTGTCCTAAGCACATGGACAGTGAAAGAGAAGTTCGCAGAATTTGTCCACCACCTTCGCCTTGACTGCCATCGATTGTTAAATTTTCTTTTTTCATTTTTTGTTCTTCTCATTGGCTTACTAATTTCTGCATAGCTGTTTCGCATCGCTGCGCTTGCATGCGAGTTACTTTTGTCCAAAGCCACAAAAGTAACCAAAAGGTCTGTTCCGTTTCATTGAACTAGTTCCAAACTTGTAGAAAGTTATGTTATGCCTTCGCTAACTCTCTCATTTGAAAAAGAAACAATGAGAAGGGAAAAAACTCGCTACGCTCAGACATTCCCCTTCTTTTCATCGTTTCATTCATTCCACGATTTCCGTTCAAAGGCACTCGGCAGAAGATCGATTAACCTTTAACACAAACAACTTGCTTCAACGTATGAACGATTTCAACCAAATCATTTTGCGCTTCCATTACCTTATCAATATCCTTATAAGCCGAAGGCGTCTCATCGATAACATCCTTGTCTTTTCTACATTCAACATCTTTTGTTGCCTGTAAATGCTCTTCCATAGAAACGACTTTCTTAGCTTGTGTTCTAGACATCACGCGTCCTGCACCATGGCTACAACTACAAAAACTATCTTCATTTCCAAGTCCTCTAACGATGAATGATCTCGCGCCCATACTTCCGGGAATAATTCCCATCTCACCTTCCCTGGCTCTCACAGCTCCTTTACGCGTTACGATTACATTCTTTCCAAAGTGATGCTCGCGTGAAATATAATTATGGTGACAATTCACTGCTTCAACACTCGCTTCAAACTCAAAACTAAGGCTCGACTTAACGGCACCAATCACTCTTTGCATCATCACTTCGCGATTTGTTCTTGCAAAATTTTGAGCCCATTCAACGGCCTCAACATAATCGTTAAAGTGCTCGCTTCCTTCAGGCAAGTAAGCTAAATCTCTATCGGGCAAATTGATATGCCATCTCTGCATATCTTTTTTAGCTTGTTCGATAAAGTGAGTCCCAATTCTGTTTCCTACTCCACGTGATCCGCTATGCAACATAAACCAAACTTGGTCTGCTTCATCCAAACAGATTTCAATAAAATGATTTCCTGTTCCCAATGTTCCTAGGTGAGCAACATTGTTGGTATTTTTCAATACCGCATGCTTATCGCACAATCGGTCAAAGTCTGTAGATAAATTAGTCCACGCACTCACAACATCTGATGGTAAGTTATTCCAAGCTCCTTTATCTCTTCCTCTTCTTGCGCGAGCAGAACGTCCGTGAGGCACTGCAGCTTCAATCGCTGAACGCATCGCAAATAAATTATCAGGCAATTGACTCGCATTCATATTGGTTTTAACAGCCATCATTCCGCACCCAATATCAACACCAACGGCTGCCGGAATAACAGCGCCCAAAGTAGGAACTACACTCCCAATAGTTGCACCTTTCCCTAAATGCACATCGGGCATTGCTGCAACCCACTTATGAATGAAAGGTAGAGATGCAATATTTCTCAATTGTTGTCTTGCCTTATCTTCAAAGGGAACGCCTTTAGTCCAAGACTTAACCGGAACACCTTCTGATTCCATTACTTCGTAGTTTGCAATTTTTGGGTTCGCAGTTTCAGTTCTACTTTGCATTTATATTTCCTATTTTTCTTTTTTCTCTTAATTTATATATTAGGTTGTTGCGAGCGCCGTGCCAGCTTTTCAAATAACTTAAATATATTTATTAAGTTATTGTATTTTAAAGATAAATTGATTTTAAACGTAAAAATAGTGATTTGACAGTCTCGTTCTTAGGTGGAATAATCTATCGAAATAAATATAATAATACCAAATAAGATATGGGTTCTAATAAATCTAAGAAAACAACGGTAATTAGCATACTAGGCACAAACCTCGATAGAAGAGGCAAGAATGCGAAGCGGTGGGATAAATGGCGACCCAATATAGCGCTCTGTCAGCAAGAAGATATGATCGTTGATACCTTGGTTTTATTGCATGAAGAAGGTTTTAAGCGACTTGCTGAGCAGGTGAAGCAAGACATAGCGACTGTTTCACCGGAAACCGAAGTTGTGTTTCATCAAGTGGACTTCTCAGACCCATGGGATTTTGAATCGGTATATAGTCAGCTGTTCGATTTTAGTCAAAGTTATCAATTTAAACCTGATGAAGAAGAGTACCTAATTCATATCACCACAGGAACACACGTCGCGCAGATATGCTTGTACTTATTAACTGAAACCAATTACCTTCCAGGAAAACTTTTTCAAACATCGCCTGGCAGCTCATCTAAGAGTTCAGAAAACTATCTTGAAAACCCAACAGTCGGAAAATATCAAATCATCGATCTAGACTTATCTCGTTACGACCAAATTGCTTCTCGCTTTAATCAGGAACGAGTGACTGGTGTTGATTATCTAAAATCAGGCATAGAAACTCGTAATCCTAAATTCAATAAAATGATTGAGCAGCTGGAAAAAGTTTCGGTTCTTTCAAAAGAGCCCATGTTGATCACAGGCGCAACAGGCGCAGGTAAGACTCAATTGGTAAAACGAATTTTTGAGCTCAAACAACAACGTGGTCAAATAACTGGTAAGTTCGTAGTAGTAAATTGCGCAACATTGCTCGGTGATAAAGCAATGTCTGCTTTGTTTGGTCACACCAAAGGAGCATTTACCGGAGCTGCTGAGGCTCGTAAAGGTTTACTGAAAGAAGCTGATGGCGGTTTATTATTTCTGGATGAAATCGCGGAGCTCGGTTTGGATGAACAAGCCATGTTGCTCAGAGCAATAGAAGAAAAAAGCTATCTACCACTTGGTGCTGATAAGGAAATAGAAAGTGACTTCCAATTAATCGCTGGGACAAATAATAATATGAACAAAATAGTCACCGAGGGAAAATTTCGAGAAGATTTATTAGCGCGAATAAATCTTTGGAGTTATCAACTACCATCGCTTCGAGAACGCATTGAAGATTTAGAACCAAACTTAGATTTTGAACTAAATAAATTTACAGAAAAAGCTGGATATTTGGTGTGCTTTAATAAAGGAGCAAGAATGAAGTACATGAATTTTGCAACCTCGCCAGTTGCACTGTGGAAGGCAAATTTCAGAGATCTCAATTCTAGCGTTACCCGAATGGCAACCTTGTCGGAAGGTGGACGCATATCCGAAGATTTAGTTGAAGATGAAATTTTTAGGTTGAAAGCGTATTGGAATGATTGTTCACAAAATCG
>JBMYPE010000072.1:0-7543 GCA_049600015.1 Kangiellaceae bacterium | reverse complement strand
TAGCGGAGGATAATCCTTGCACCACATCATTTTGGATAGCTATTGCATCATGCACATCACCTGAGTATTTGATTAAATATACAATAGGTGCAAAGGTTTCATGTTGAACTAATTTGTAGTGATTTTCAGCTTCAACTATCGCTGGAGTTACATAACAACCTGATTCATAACCCACGCCAGATAAATTTTCACCACCACACAGCAGCTTTCCTCCTTCAGCTTGAACATCAATCAATGCTTTAATAAACATTTCAACGGATTGCTTATCAATTAAAGGGCCTACATGATTGGCTTCATCTAAGGGCGTACCAATTTTTAATCCTTGATAGGCTGTGACTAACACACTTTTTACTTGCTCATAAATTGATTCATGAATAATTACTCGGCGAGTAGATGTGCAACGCTGACCTGCGGTTCCCACTGCGCCAAATACAATGCCAGGAACCGCTAACTTCAAGTTAGCTTCTGGTGTTAAAATAATCGCATTGTTCCCACCTAACTCCAAAATTGACTTTCCAAAACGAGAGGCAATACTAGCACCAGCATGACGCCCTACCCGAGTTGAACCCGTCACCGATACAAGAGGTAAACGCTTATCATGCAGCATACCTTCGCCAATCACTGTTGGATCGCCAATGACCAAACTAAATATCCCCTCAGGTAACTCATTATCTTTTAGAACATCAGTAATGATATTTTGACAAGCAATCGCAGTGAGTGGTGTTTTTTCTGACGGTTTCCAAACTGTAACATTGCCACAAATAGCGGCAATCATGGCATTCCAAGACCAAACTGCAACTGGAAAATTAAAAGCCGAAATAACGCCAACAACACCAAGTGGATGGTATTGATCATACATGCGATGAAGTGCACGCTCAGAATGCAATGTAGAACCATTAAGTTGTCTTGATAAACCGACAGCAAAGTCGCAAATATCAATCATTTCCTGCACTTCACCTAAACCTTCCTGTAAAGATTTGCCCATTTCATAAGCGACCAATTCACCTAAAGGCTGTTTGTAATCACGAAGCTTATTACCAATTTGTCGAACGATTTCTCCACGATTAGGTGCAGGCATCTTACGCCAGGACATAAATGCTTTTTGAGCCGTAGAAACAACTTTTTCATAATCCGCTTGAGAGCACTGGTAAACATCAGCAATCAATTGCCCATCAGCCGGTGAAGAAATATTTAACTCACCGCAATCACTAGTTTGTAACCAATTAACGCCAGTTGATGCACCGTAATTTTTCTGTTTAATGGATAATTCTGTTAAAAATTTCATAAAAACCTCAAAGTGTATAAATTCTTATAATTCTAATAGACAATTGGTTATTAGAGACTTTCACTCGAAATAATGATATTGGCTTAAGAACCCGTAGCTCTTTGAATGAACTAAATCAAAAGATCGAATTTAATTAGGATATACCACCAAGCGCTTAGGCGCTAACATATCTTGATCATCTACTTCAGCGATACCTAAAAACCGATCATCTTCATCGTACACGCGAATTAATTGCCCTTCTTCTAAGCTTCCATAGTTTACCGCTTGGCCGTGAGCAAAGTAATTGGCACTTTCTGGATCAATGATGACTTCGTCTAAGTGTAATATTCCGCTGTCCATTGGTAATAAATAGTCATCTAAACTTAACCCTTCTTCACGATCTTTTTCGAGTTGTTCAAGTGTGATCATTTGATCGATTGGGTAGTCTGCAACGAATTCTCGATGTAGCATGGTGACGTGTGCTCCACAACCTAGCAACTCACCTAAATCGTCAATTATATTTCTTATGTAAGTGCCTTTACTACATTCTATAAACAATTCTACTTCTGTTTCTTCAAATCGTAGCAACTCTAGTTCATAAATTGTAACGGGGCGTGCTGCGCGTTCTATTTCTACGCCCTCTCTTGCATACTTATACAGGGGTTGACCTTTGTGTTTTAGGGCTGAGAACATGGACGGAATTTGCATGATGTCGCCACGAAATGTATCAAGTGCTTTTTCTAGTTTTCTCTTACTAATATTGACTGTTCTTTTACTGGTAATTTCTCCGGTTGCATCTCCGCTGTCTGTTCGCTCTCCCAGTTTTCCTATCACTCGATAACCTTTGTCAGAATCTAATAGAAATTGAGAAAATTTAGTGGCTTCACCAAAACAGAGAGGCAACATTCCCGTTGCTAAGGGATCAAGCGCGCCTGTGTGTCCCGCTTTTTGGGCATTAAACAGACGTTTAACTTTTTGTAGTGCTGAGTTTGAGGATAAACCTTGTGGCTTGTCTAACAGTAGAATTCCGCTGACGGGGCGGCCTTTTTTTCTTCTTGCCATGTTTGTTGATTCCAGCAGCTTTATAAGTACTATTTTGAGTCAAAATCCTGTTCAAAACTTTGTTCAGAATTTTGTGATGTGCTTTCGTCTTTTTCACGAGCTTTATTGATCAATGATGATAAGTCTCTTCCTCGTGATATGGATTCGTCGAATAAGAACTTCACGTGGGGGATTGCTCGCATTCTCATTCTTTTACCAATGGAACTTCTTATGTAGGAAGAAGCTTCATTTAATATTTCAACACCTTTTGCTGTTGCTTTTTTTGTCTCTTCAATTCCCAAAAATGTGACATATACAGTAGCATAGTGTAAATCACGGGAAAGGTGGACTTTGCAGACAGTGACCATACCCAGTCTTGGATCTTTGATCTCTTGTTGGATGATCTGTGCTAATTCGCGTTGCAATTGTTCTGCAACACGATCAGTTCTTTTAAATTCTCTGGCCATGAATTTTCTTCTTAATCGACTCTATCTAATAAGGTTTCTATGAAATGTCATCAATTAGAAAGGTCTTGCCTGCGCTATTTTTAAATACTTCTTGCAACTTCTTTAATTTCAAAGACTTCAATTTGATCGCCTGGCTTAACATCGTTGTAGTTTTTAACACCGATCCCACATTCCATGCCATTTCTCACTTCATTCGCTTCATCTTTAAAGCGTCTTAATGATTCTAACTCGCCTTCGTATATCACGGTATCTTCACGTAATACCCTGATAGGCAAGTTACGTTTCACATATCCATCTATTACCATGCAACCTGCAATCGCTCCATATTTTGGCGATTTAAATACGTCTCTTACTTCTGCCAGACCTACAATTTCTTCTCTTAATTCTGGCGATAATAATCCACTCATCGCAGCTTTAACATCGTCAATGACTTCGTAAATAATACTGTAATAACGCAGGTCAACACCTTCTTTTTCTACTGCTTTTCGACCGGTTGCGTCCGCTCTAACATTAAAACCAATTACGATTGCGTTAGATGCAGAAGCAAGCACTATGTCTGACTCTTTAATTCCACCCACTCCAGCACCAATGATGGTGACTTTTACTTCTTCCGTCGACAAATCAGTTAACGAGCGAGAAATTGCCTCAGCCGATCCCTGAACGTCTGCTTTAACCAACACATTAACATTCATGACTTCGCCTTCACCCACGTTGGCAAACATGTTTTCAAGTTTAGCTTTCTGTTGTTTTGCCACTTGCGCTTCTCGATGTTTAGTTTGTCTAAATGCTGCTACTTCTCTAGCTTTTCTTTCGTTGGCTACAACTGACACTTCATCACCAGCCTCAGGTACACCGGATAGACCGATTAACTCTACAGGGATAGAAGGTCCAGCACTTTTAGTCTTTTTGCCATTTTCATCATTTAACGCTCTCACTTTTCCGTAATGGAATCCTGCAAGAACAATATCACCAATATTTAATTCGCCAGATTGAACCAATACTGATGCGACTGCCCCACGTCCTTTATCCAATCGAGCTTCAATCACAATACCTGCGGCAGGCCCAGAATCTGCTGCTGTTAGCTCTAATAACTCTGCTGTATCGGCGATACTTTCTAATAATGCATCAATGCCATCACCTGTTTTAGCTGATACATGAGCAAAGACAGTATCACCGCCCCACTCCTCCGAAATGACTTCATGCTGTGATAGCTCATTTTTCACTCTATCCGGATCTGCAGCTTCTTTATCCATTTTGTTAACCGCAACAATTAAAGGCACACCAGCTGCTTTGGAGTGCTGAATAGCTTCAATGGTTTGCGGCATAACGCCATCATCGGCAGCTACAACTAACACGACAATATCAGTCGCATTAGCTCCTCGAGCTCGCATGGATGTAAATGCAGCATGTCCCGGAGTATCTAGAAAAGAAATAACGCCTTTTGGTGTGTCTACATGATACGCACCAATATGTTGAGTGATTCCGCCGGCTTCACCGTCTGCCACTTTACTGGCTCTAATATAGTCAAGCAAAGAAGTTTTACCATGATCAACATGTCCCATAATTGTGACAACTGGCGGTCTTGACTTCTCATCACCATCATTTTTAGACTGCTCTAGCAATTCGATTTCTGCAGCATTGTCTGCGACCAGATTGACATTAAAGCCCATCTCTTCGGCAATTAATTCTGCTGTCTCTTGGTCAATGGTCTGATTAATGGTTGCCATGATACCCATGCCCATCATCTTCTTAATTAGCTCAACACCCTTAATAGACATTTGCTGGGCTAAGTCACCAACACTGATACTTTCACCAATATTAATGTCTGACTTTGCGACTTCTTTAGTCGGTAATTTGAAACCATGCTTCATAGATTTAGGTGCCGCTATTTTTCTTCTACCATCAGAAAGAGGGTTTTCATCGTCTTTACGTCGATGTGTGGGTCGACGGAATTCTGCAAGCATATCCATCTTAGTTTTAGGAGCATCACCCCTAATTTTCTTTTTCTTTTTCTTACGCCGCGTTTCACTTTCGGTTTCCACTGCTGGTGTTGAAACAGCTGTTTTATAGCGTTTTTGTCTGGTTTCTTTCGCTTCTTTCTCAGCATCTTTTTGTGCTTTCTCAGCTAATTCTTTTTCTTTTCTTTTCGCCGCTAGTCTCGCTTGGATATCCGCCTCTACTCGCGAAGAAACTATTCGATGAGCTTCATCTTTTGCTTTCGACTCCATTTCAGCACGCATTTTAGCTTCGACTTCTTGACGAATTTTAGCTTCTTCTAATTTAGCCTGCTCTTCAGCAATCGCTTGTAATTCTGCTTCTGTTTTTGCTTTGTTTTCTTCGACTGCCTCATACTCACTTTCTACAGCAACTGTAGAAACTTCAATTGATTTTTCAGTTTCAGCCTCATCAGAAGTAGCTTTTTCTTCGACGATATTTTCTACAGGAGGTGCCACTTTAACGAATGTACGCTTCTTTCTTACTTCTACAGAAACGCTTTTTGTTCTTCCAGATTTGCTAGAAAGTTTTAACGAGCTTTTTTTAGAGCGGTTTAGCGTAATTTTTTTAGGCGTTTCTTTAACATCGCTTTCGCCATGACTCTTCTGCAAATACGCCAGCAGAGTTTGCTTTTGTTCTTCAGACACAACATCAGACGCACCAGACAGTTTGACACCAGCATCATTCATCTGCTCTAGCAGTTTATCTACTGGCGTACCGACCATTTTCGCTAATTTTTCAACTGTCACTTCTGACATCAATATCTCCCCGTAGGATGATTTAATTTAGTCATATTACTTATCACTAAATATTTTGCAAATCCAGTTTCCTTAATCCCTGTGAGGATTATACCTAAAGAAACTAAGCAATTTTATTCTATTCTTTTAGACTATACGAGTCAGTGAGCTTTTATGACTCTTCAAACCATGGCGCTCTCGCAGTCATTATTAAAGCTGCAGCTCGTTCTTCATCTAATTCTTCTATATCACTAATTTCATCAACTGCTTGCTCGGCTAGATCTTCCATAGTGATAACCCCTCGACTTGCTAAAATAAAAGCTAAATGTCGATCCATACCTTCCATTTCCAGTAAATCTTGTGCTGGTTCATTCTCGTCGAGTTTTTCTTCCGTTCTGATAGCTTTAGTGAGTAACGCATCTTTTGCACGCGCTTTTAATGCTTCCACTAATTCCTCATCAAAACCATCAATATCTATCATTTCTGATAAAGGTACATAAGCGACTTCTTCGATAGTTGTGAATCCTTCGATCGCAAGTACTTCAGCTAAGTCTTCGTCAACATCCAACTCTTTCATGAATTTTTCGACTGTACCTTGGCTCTCTTCTTTTGCCTTACTGTCTGCATCTTCTTGAGTCATTACATTTAAGGCCCAACCCGTCAATTGACTGGCGAGACGAACATTTTGACCATTTCTACCAATCGCTTGAGCTAGTTGATCTTCCTCTACTGCGATATCCATTGTGTGTTTGTCTTCATCTAGAACGATGGAAGCAACTTCCGCTGGTGACATTGCATTAATCACAAACTGCGCAGGATTATCATCAAACAAAACAATATCAATTCTCTCACCTGCTAACTCACCAGAAACCGCCTGAACTCTGGAACCTCTCATTCCAACACATGCGCCAACCGGATCAATTCGTTTGTCATTACTTTTTACCGCTATTTTTGCACGAGAGCCAGGATCTCTAGCTGCCCCCATTAAGTCGATAGTTTCTTCTGCTATTTCTGGAACTTCAATTCTAAACAACTCAATTAACATTTCCGAATTAGCTCGGCTTAAAAATAGTTGTGGCCCTCTAACTTCTGGATTAACGGCATATAAGTAACCACGGACTCTATCGCCTGCTCTCACTGCTTCACGAGGCATCATCTCTTCACGAGGAATAACCGCTTCAGCATTTCCACCTAAATCTAAAACGATTGAGTCTCGATTAGCTCTTTTCACGACGCCAGTTAACAATTCACCGATACGAGATTCATAAGCATCAATCACTTTCGCTCTTTCGGCTTCACGTACTTTCTGCACTATCACTTGTTTCGCTGTTTGTGCCGCTATTCGACCAAATGCGATTGATTCAATTTCTTCTTCAATATAATCACCGTCGACTAAATCCGGCTCATCAAGTTTTGCAGCTTCCAAACTAATTTCCACCAACGGGTTTTCTACGCCAGTTCCACGAAGTTGTTCATTCTCTTCTGTTAAAGCAGCATCCCTTGCATCTAAGTCAATAACTTTCCAACGTCTAAAAGTCTCATAATTACCAGTTGCTCTATCAATATCGATTCTTACTTCAATATCAATACCTTTCTTTTTACGAGTAGCAGTTGCTATCGCTGCTTCTATCGCTTGAAAAATGACTTCTCGTTCTACATCTTTTTCATTTGATACAGCCTCAACGACCAATAAAATTTCTTTGTTATTCATATTTCAATTAACCTCAAAATTCTTAAAATTTTTGGCAATGCTTTCTTTTGTTTTACATTTTGTACTAAACAGGTTGTACTAAATGGGTAAAAATTAAATTCTCTATAAGTTTTTTATCTAAAAATTAGCAACCAAGTTTGCTTTATCTATATCTAAAAAATCGACCTCATAAACTTGCCCGTCGACTTCTATTGCTAATAATTTCTCTGATATCTCAATCAACTTTCCTTTAAACTTTCGACGTCCATCTGTGCCTAAGTGGCATTTCAAGCTAACAGTCTCACCGACCACTTTTTTAAAGTGAGAAAGTTCAAATAACGGTCTATCA
>JBMYPE010000071.1:0-7554 GCA_049600015.1 Kangiellaceae bacterium | reverse complement strand
AAATCCTAGTTTTTTTGGCGATGTGGGTCCTTTAGCTGCACCAGATGATTATACGGCGACACTATACTCTACGGTTGATGGTAAAACGCGTGAATTAACCAAGCCTGCTAACTTTAAAGTAAAGCCTCTATTTACAGAAACCGTTGCTGGAGGTGTTTCACCTAAAAAACGTTCAGCTTTATTACGACAAGTTGAAGATCTCCGTCGTGAAGTTTCCACCGCTACCAGCCAAATAAATGATTTAAACGGACAGTTAAAATCATTCCGTATTGCGCTCGATCGTTCCTCTGCGGTTACTGGTGATTTAGAATCAAAATATCATCAAATGCGTATGGCTGTTTTTGCCGCGGAAGAAGTTTTATTTGGTCAACGCTCAAGAGACGGCATGCACTCGGCTCCCGCTAATGTTTCTGGCCGTTTGTTTATGATTGAATTTGCCCGAGCAAACACTTGGGGATTAACATCCACGCAAAAACAGCAAATGGTTTATGTGAAAGATGCGTTAAATCTATTGCAGCCAAAATTGGAACATTTGATTCAAACAGAGTTCCCACAATTTAGGCATTCTTTGCTAAAAGCTGGTGCGCCCTGGGTGCCAGAAGGGTTAATGGAAGAAACTTCAGATGAGCATGTTGAGATAGATTAAAACTTATTTTGAATTAAAAAATAGAATCCTAAAAAGCTGTTCAGAAAGATCCAAAAAACTGGATCTTTCTTTGTTTTTATTTTCAATTAAATTGTTAACCTATTGGACGATTAAGGCTCTTCTTTATCCAAAAGTTCCATTAATCCAACCAATGCGGCAAATAGAATGGCACCTACCGGCCAAATAATCCAAGTCACTCCCCAGTTCATAGTCCACAAACTCCAACCAAGATAAATGGCAACTAGCAATGGCCAGTAAAAGGCTGCAAATTTTTCTATCCGTTTTGTACGTCTGCTCTTACTTGCCTCAAACCCATTTTCCTTTAAAATTCGACTGTAGGCTTCATATTTAGCTGAGACAGGAACCACAATATAAATTCCGGCAGCAATCACTAATAACAACACAATTAGCATCATTAATATAACTTGTGAACTGGCAAATAAAATACTCGCAAATAGCAAAGGAACAACGCTAAAAATAAACATGGCGATACCAACAGATAGTTTAAAATTATAAACACCTCTAAACTTTTGTAGCTTTTCCTTAAAAGCGCTATGCACTCCATAAGCTAGCTCAAACTCTTCATCTTCAATTTTTGCGATATCACTTTCAAAGTGGTTTGTTCTGATAAAAAAACTAATACCAATCGCAACCATCACTAATATCAAAAAAATACCAATTGCAGTTGCCACATTAGATGTCAGGTTCAATTGGTTGGTTTCAGCCATTGCCAGTAGTGCAAAAAGAGGTACCGCTGAACCAACACATAAAAACACACCTTTGGCTATTAGAAAGGCCATATCCATTTTATTTTCAACATATTTCATAGCTTGTTCTAAGCTAACTTGAATCGTGTTACTCTCAAAACCATCACCAGCAGTCTCTGATAGTTCAACATTATCTTTTAACAAATAATCAGTGGAAACATCAAAAATTTCTGCTAGCGTAATAATTTTATTTAAATCGGGTATGCTATTAGTACTTTCCCATTTAGAGACAGATTGCCTAGAGACATCCATCTTTTCTGCTAATTCTTCTTGCGACCAACCAACCTGTTTTCTTAATCTTACAATTTTCTCTGCTAATATCATTTTCTGTATTCCTTCGTTTTTGTGAGGTGTAAGAATAGGAAATTGTTTAGTTGCTAACTATCAAGCTAGGTTGTTAATTTGTCAACTGGTGGTTGCTATTTGCAATAATTGGCCTGTTAACCCCCCTAAAATTAGTGAAAATCCCTAGAATGACGTTTAAACTCCGGCAGTTTTTCACTAATATCTTGAATGTAACCTGCGATCACATGAACGACCTTTTTCTCCCTTTCTACTTTACCTTTAATTAATAAAAGACGGCTATCAAGTATTTGCCTACGAAATTTTTCTAAAGTACTTTTCCAAACGATGATATTCATATTGCCGGTTTCATCTTCTAAAGTGATAAACAAAACACCCGCGGCCGTTCCAGGTCTTTGTCGTCCAGTCACAACACCTGCCACTTTAATAAATTGCCCATGACGTAAATCTTTTAGCTCGCATGCCCTTTTACAAGGCTCTAACCATTTTTTCTCTCGCATTATTTTAATGGGGTGTTTATTTAGCGTTAGCCCCGTTGATTTGTAATCTGAGATCATGTCTTCAATTTCTGTTGGCGTGGTTAAATTAAGTTCGGATTGTGATGCTACATGTTTTATGGAATCTAGTTTGGTAAGCAGTGGCTTGTCTTCTTCTATTGCTAATGATTGCCACTGTGCTTGGTGTCTATGTTTGGCGAGTCTTGGAAGTGCATTGGCTTGGATTAATGCATTTTTTTCTATCGAATTAAGTTTAGAGCGAAAGACCAGATCCTTTATGTTAGTAAAAGATTGTTTCTCCCTTTCTGCAATAATTCTTTGTGCCGCTTTTTTGTTAAAACCTTTAATGAGATGAAAGCCTAAACGGATACCTTTAGGTACTGATTGTTTCTCTTGTCCATTAGGGAGAAGAACCTCTGACTGCCAAAAACTATGATCAATATTAATTTCAAAAACTTGAATTTTATGTCTAATCGCATCTTGTATTAATTGCGATGGGCTGTAAAACCCCATCGGTTGACTGTTGAGTAAGGCGCAATAAAAAGCCGCAGTGTGATGGCGTTTTAACCATGCTGAAAAATAAGCGAGTATAGCAAAGCTTGCCGAGTGGGACTCAGGAAAACCATAACTACCAAAACCTTTCATTTGCTCAAAAATTCGATCCGCAAACTCTGCTGAATAATTATTTTTGAGCATTCCTTTATTCAACTTATCTTTAAATACAAACAGATCGCCGTTACGTCCCCAAGTTGCCATTGCTCGCCTTAATTGATCCGCCTCACCTCCGCTAAAACCTGCCGCTACCATTGCAATTTGGATCACTTGCTCTTGAAAAATAGGAACTCCTAATGTGCGTTCAAGAACTTTTTTTAATTGAGCATTAACGTAATCTGGTTGCTCTTCTTTATTTCGTCTTTTTAAATATGGATGCACCATATTGCCTTGAATAGGTCCAGGGCGCACAATAGCGATTTGAATCACTAAGTCATAAAAATTTTGTGGACGTAAACGAGGTAACATACTCATTTGAGCGCGAGATTCGATTTGAAATACACCCACGGTATCTGAATTACAAATCATATTGTAGGTGAGCTTATCTTCCTTTTTAATATCAGAAAGTTGGGCGATGTTTGAATAGCTAGATGTTGTTTCTAAACACTTGCGAATCATCGTTAGCATCCCTAAACCAAGCACATCAATTTTAAGTAACCCTAAAGCTTCTATATCGTATTTATCCCATTGAATAACGGTTCTATCTGGCATGCTGGCATTTTCCACAGGCACTAATGTAGACATCGCTCGGCGAGTAATAATAAAACCACCAACATGTTGAGACAAATGGCGCGGGAATTTTAATATACTCATAGTTAGCTCAAAAAATTCTTTTACCAATATGCCATCGTAAGAAAAATTGATGGTTTTAAAATATTCTTGTAGAGATTCCGGTTTATCCCACCATGCCATTGATTTTGATAAGTGCTCAAGAACCGGTAAATCAATCCCCAACGCTTTACCCACATCTCTAATCGCACTTTTAAGTCGATAAGTTATCACTGTTGCCGCTAAGGCTGCTCTTTCTCTAGTGTATTTTTTGTAAATGTATTGGATCACTTCTTCTCGCCGTTGATGTTCAAAATCAACATCAATATCGGGTGGTTCTTTACGCTCTTCGGAAATAAAACGCTCAAACAGCATACTACTTTGTTCAGGGCTTACCTCGGTAATAAACAAACAATAACAAACAATTGAATTAGCTGCTGAGCCTCTCCCTTGACAGAGAATTTTTTGTTTTCTTGCAAACTGTACAATGTCATGCACCGTTAAAAAATAATGTTCATACTTGAGTTTTTTAATGATCTTTAATTCTCTTTCAAGCTGTTTTCTTGATTGATTACTTATCCCATTTGGCCATCGTTTATTGGCGCCTTGAAAAGATAACTTGGCTAAATAATTAGATACTGATAAATTTTTGGGGAGCACTTCATCGGGATACTCATATTTAAGTTCATCCAAAGAAAAATTGCATTGCTCGGCTATTTTGTTTGTTTCGATAAGTAGTTTTATGGGGTACAATCTTTGTAAGTTATTGATGCTTCTAAGGCTTTGTTCTGCATTACTGATCAATTCATTACCT
The DNA here is from genome assembly GCA_049600015.1 of Kangiellaceae bacterium. Taxonomy (GTDB): domain Bacteria; phylum Pseudomonadota; class Gammaproteobacteria; order Enterobacterales; family Kangiellaceae. Next base: position 3,207 of record JBMYPE010000071.1, on the reverse strand, counting down.
AACTCTTGAATTCTTGAGTTCTTTCTAATTGCCGTTAAACAATGGTGCAACTTCAAACGTTTTTTTGTATGCATTAACACATGGTTTTGAGCCACCATTGGTAAGTTAAAAGCCTGAGCCAGTTTTAAACAATGTAAATACATTTCATAGTCATTGGCTTGCAATAAACGCGCATAACCAATCCATAACTTGCCATCAAATATAGGGGTTAAGAGTGCGAGCTGTTGATAAGATATTTGATAGTCATTAGTTGGCAGCCAAATGCATAAACAAAGAGAAAGGTATTGTGAAAGATCTTTTAATTTGACTTGATAACTGCCTTTTTCCGCTCTTCGCCTCGCACAGCTAATAAGGCTTGAAAGCTCCGCATATGCTTCTCTACAAGGGCTAATAATAACCACTTCCATTTGACAGTTTTCTTGCCAATCAATTTTTAAACAAGAACCTATGATGAGTTTAAAAGGTTTAGTTTGCGGATTAACTTCTAGTTGTTTTTTTACTTCTACGTGCGCTCTAACAATGCCCGCCAAAGAACACTCATCAGTAATCGCCATACCATGATAACCAAGTTCAAAAGCTCGTTTTATTAACTCTTCAGGATGTGAAGCTCCTTTTAAAAAAGAGAAATTAGTGGTTGTATTTAGTTCGTAATATTGCATAAGATTTTATTCTAAAAAACTCTGTTTAATCAGCTATAAATTCCGTGTAAGTACCAACCTTTATTTATTTGATCAAAAAACACCCAATAAATAGTGCCATCTTCATGTTCCGCTAGATAATAATCTCTGGCGGTCTTTTTCTTCCACCAATAGCTAGTGATTCTTTCTTGAGAAGATAAGATCTGTAACCGACCATTGTAAGTTAAGTTTCGTTGATCAAAATAAATAGGTTTTGCTTTTTCAAATAACCAACTGGGTCTAATTAAATGAGTATCTGATTTTTTTTGATAATTTGTTGAGCTAAATTCATTAATTTGATGAGAGACCATTTCAGGTATTTGCTCATTTGTTTGATAAAGATGGAAACAAGATTCATTACCTAGCTTGGCTTTTATTTTGTTCATAAATAAATTGTCTTGTTTAAAATCATTTGCTTCATCAAATAATTGTGTCGCAGTAAAATCAAGATCAACCAGTTGCTCAACTTTGAGTGATATAGCATCAATAGGTGCGTGTAAACTGTATCTTTCTAAACTGAGTTGTGTGAGTTGAATATAAATTTTTTCGTTAATTTGACTGTCAGATAAAACCACCTCAAAGCCAATGGTATTTTTTTCGCTATCAAATAATTCCCAATATAGATGCTGACAAGTTTTTTGTTTTAAACGGAGAAAGCTACACAGATCTTGTATTAATCGCTTAATAGGAAAAATTAATGCCTCCCGATGATGGATCACATCAACAAACTCGACTAAACGTATAAATGACTCAGGTGGTTTAAAGTAGTCTTTAGGCTCTGCGGTACGAGCAAATAAATGAGCTAGATACTCACTTGTTAATATTCCAAAGCGTTTTCTAATGCTACTTTTTTCTAAGCTGTCTAACTTAGCAATCGATTTAATTCCGACCGATTGTATTTTTTCGATTGTTTTTATTGGTAAACTCATTAATTCAACTGGCATTTTTTTAAGTTGTCGAATAATTTTTTGCTTGTCTATCTTTTGTGTTTTTGAACACCAACAACTTAGTGAATAATCAAAATCCTTAAAGGATAATAATGCTGAACTGCTAGGCGTATGACCTATAGCCAGTTGATAGCTAACGGCTTGTTGATTGAGTGTTTGTTGCATCATGGTTAATAGGTTATTTAATCCATGATATAACTTTAAGCTAGCCGCAATTTCAATCACTAAAAAACCTTTTAGCTCAATCGCAATACAAGGTGAAAAACGATATAAAGCAATCGCTAAACTTTCTAGCTTTTGCTTTTCTTGGGTTAAATTCCTTTCTGACAGATGCACTTGATCACAGAGTGCATAAGCACTTGAAATACTTTGCCCTTCTCTAATTCCTTGTTGGTAAGCTGTTTGGTTAAAGCAAATGATTCGATTACTTTCAATCACCGCTTGCGGTGTTATTGTCTCTAGTTTACTTTGTTCAAAATACAAAGCTTGTAAAGGCAATTGGGGTAAGCGAATTGATAACCACATAATAAACGACGACTAATAATGGTTTGCTAATAATTGTTTAGGTGCAATTATTTTTGTTGGGTAAGACTGACTGGCTTTACTAAAACTATTCTTTGCAAAATTGTTTTTTGAATCTTTTTCTGGTGAAAAAACAGGCCACTGATTAACGGGTGATGAATTCCAATTTTCTCGTTCAGGAAATAAATCCAAATCGATCTTTTGTCCATTCCAACCACCTGGCTGCTTTATGATATGTAAATATTGCCGTTTTTGTTGAACTCGCATCACAATTCGTAAACTAGCCGCAGAGGCTTGCTCTTGTAATTGACTTGAGCGCAAAACAAATCCCCAGCAATGACCCGTTTTAGCCGCAAGGTTTAATTTTCGAATTTCTTTACTCAAATTTTTTGTAGGTAACCACACAAGCACTGCGGAGCAGGACTGAGAGGTAAGCGCTTGCTCCGCCGCCCAAATGCTTTCCTGAGTGCTCTTGGCTTTGATGATCAACATTTTATCGAGTTTTATTTGTTGCTTGAGTAACGCTGGTGCATAAGGTTGATAAGGTGGATTAACCCAAACGACATAACCCGGTTTTTGATTGAGCTTAGCCAATAATGGTGAAATAAGACGTATCTCACCGATACCATTTTGACTCAGTAATAACTCAGAAACAGCACCTTGCGGCCAGCCTCCATAATGAAGCTGCTTGTCTAACGGAGCATAACCAGTACTTATAGCTCGACGAGAGCTAGCATCATTCGTAGATACTTGCCAAATTCCGGTATTTTTTAATAATTGATTGATTGCTATTGATGGCATCTAATATTACCCTAAAATACTACTTATATAAGTAGCATTAAATAGCCTGATTATCCAGTTATTTTTGATCTTTTTAATATTTAAAAAGTCAGTTCAATACAAATGGTTACTGACTCGATGAAAAATAAAGAAAATGTCAATCAAGCCATTTCAAGAGTTTATCAATTTTACTTTATGTCCATAATTAGTCATTATTCGGTATTATTTTCATTAATCGTTCAAATCGTTTTAAAACTGAAGGACAAAACAATGATGTTTAA
>JBMYPE010000070.1:0-7565 GCA_049600015.1 Kangiellaceae bacterium | reverse complement strand
CTTTTTTCAAAAATAACACCACTATAAAATGGTTAAATTTTGTTGTAGTAATCCTAAATCTTTTAGCAGCTTGCTCGAATGATTGTCAGGGTCAACCTCTTTGTAGTGTTTTACGATGATGCCTTTGTTATTCACTAAAAATGTTTGCCTACTCGGATGTGGCCAAGGGAATAAACTATCAACATCGAGTGCTTTAGTGAGTTTTCTTTCAGTGTCAGCGAGCAGAGTAAATTTCATTTCGTAAGTGTCAGCAAAATCCTTATGTGACTCCACACTATCGTAACTTATTCCGACTATTCTTGTGTTTAGCTTTCCATATTTTTTAAAGTCCTCTACAAAATTTTTCGCTTCAACAGTGCAACCGGGTGTCTTATCCTTGGGATAAAAATAATAAACTACCCATTGATCTTTAAAATCGTTATTACTTTTAATCGTATTGTTTTGATCGGCTAATTCAAAGGACGGAAAGGGTACTCCTTGCCATTTATTAGCCTCTGCAAATAAATTTGTCATTGGAAACGTCATAAAAACACAAATTAGGGCGTGTTTTAAGGTTGATTTGATCTTGATTAAATAATTAGACATTCTGAGATTTCCTCCGAAAATAAGCGAAATTATGAACTTTTTGGCCACTTTTCTCAAGTAATCCACTATTTTTAACCTATTATCGTGAATAAATTTGCTTTTTGCTCGTTAACTTCTAAAATGTGAACTAGTTATCATAAAATGGCTCGTTGTAATTCTCATTGAGGACATATTGAGAGAGAGTTAATCAGGAGGGTAGCATGACGATAAAACAGACTAAGTTTGGAAAAGCGGATTTTACTGTTATCAACGGCGAACGCGTTTATGTGGGAAGTGATCGTCGAAAGGAAAGACGACGTGAAACTGGCCACGAAAAAATAGAATCCTTGTTAAGGAATTTTGGACTCGATCGCCGTATAAGCACTGATCGCCGTCGAAAAGATACATCTTGGTTTTTGACTTCTAAAAAGGTTGTTAATGGTTAGTTTTTGCAACTTAACTGCGGCTATTTGAGCATTAAAGCGCAGTAATCAAGATCTAGCACAACATCTGAGTGATATTTTTTCTTTCCTTCACTTTCTTTATAAAGAGCTTCGATTTTATCAGGCGTGTTATTTTTTATTCCCAACATTTGAATTCGTACTACGCCCAAGTCATTTCTTCCCTTTATATCAAATTTATCCAAAATTTTACTTTGACAATAAATAGTATCACCCGCAAAAGATGGGTTACAGTGAGAGCCACCATTTATTGCGGATAACCACATCGCATTTCCTAAACCGTTATAGCTCAATGCTCTGCAAATTGAAATAATATGCCCGCCGTAGACAAGTCTTTTTCCATTAGCAGAACTATTCACCATATGTTGATTGAAATGAACACGTGCGTTATTTTGATATAATCGAGTCGCTAATGAATGATCACTATCATTGATTGTCATTCCGTCTTGGTGGAATAAAGTTTCACCGGTTTTTAAATCAGAATATCTCTTTTGATAATCACTATGGCTAGATTGCCAGTGAGAAAAATTAATTTGATCCGGTAAGTTTTGGTTTTTTATATCAGCTTGATCGACTAACGAGGGGATTATTTCTTCATTGGTTTTAGCTTGAATATCATTTTTTTTCACCATGACCCAACGCTTCCATTCGACAACCAGTTGAGAATTTTGATTCGTTGCTTTTGAATGTACGTAAACAATCCCCGTTTTACCATTAGAGTTTTCTTTTAACCCTATCACTTTACTGGTCACTGATAAGGTATCTCCCGCGAAACTAGCTTGATGAAATTGGACATCAGCGTAGCCTAAATTGGCGACCGCATTGAGAGAAATATCATTTACCGTTTTTCCAAAAGCAATGTGGAAAACTAGAAAGTTATCGAGCGGTGTGTTGATAAAACCACATTTTCTAGCAATTGTTTCTGCACAATAAAGAGCATAACGGCTACCGGTTAATGCGATATACAATGTTGCATCACTTTCTGTAATCGTTCTAGGGACACCATGCAGTAAAACTTGATCAATTGAAAAGTCTTCGAAAAAGTTTCCGCAAGAGGGTTTAGTAAAAGCTTGTGATATCGTGTCAGTCATTGTTAAATTTTAGCCGTTATTTTTCCGGTCCGATTAATTCGTTTTGACCTAATTCTTTTACCTGATTATAAAGAGCAATGACTCGTCTTGCCCAAAGCTCTAAAGAAGGTTCGATTAGGCGATCATCAATAACGGCTACGCTTTTTCCTAGTTCATGTGCGCGGGCTATTGCCTCAATAATAGTTTTAGCTCGTTTAATGTCTTCACCTTTAGGGGTAAAGGCATCGTTATTGTATGCCAATTGAATCGGGTGAATAACAGCTTTTCCATCAAAGCCCAAATCTCTTGCTTGTCTGCATGAAAACTCACAAGCTTCTATGTTTTTTAAATCAAAATGCGGTCCATCAATAATGCATTTATCGTGAGCTCTTGCACCTAAAACACACATTGATAAACTGGTTAATAATCCTTGTCTATCCAGAGTGACATTAATTCTGAGCGCATTGGCTAAGTCAGTAGTACCCAAAACAATTGCGGTTAAACGCTTGCTTGCGCCAGCGATTTCTTCACTACGCAATACGCCTTTAGGGCTTTCAATATTTGCCATAACAGATAATCGTTCGCCGCCTGATTCATCCAGTGTAGCAATAGCAGCTTGTAGTTGACCGCCACTTTCCACTTGAGGAAACAATACAGAATCAATATCTAGGCTTGCAGCGGCGCGTAAGTCATCCATTCCCCATTCTGAATCTAGAGAGTTAATACGAACGATTTTCTCTGAGTAACCAAAATCAGGATTTTCAAAGGCTTTGACCAGTAAATCTCTTGCGGCAACTTTTTTAGAGGGCGGGACAGATTCCTGTAAATCAAAAATAATGCTATCAGCGGAGAGGCTTCTAGATTTTTCAATATGGTTTTCTTCATGGGCAGAAACGTAAAGTACGCTGCGTCTTGGTCGGTATTTGTATCCCATTATTGACCTCTCTTTTGTTGCTGTGTGGATTGCTGTGCGTTTTGAAGATCAGCAATCATTTGTTTTCTTAAAACTTTTCCGTTTTTAGTTCTCGGAAAGTTTTTGTATATATGAACTATTTTAGGCGTTTTGTATTTAGCTAAATTATTTTTCCCAAATTCTAAAAATGTTTTTTCTGTAGCATTGCTGTTTTCCGTTAGAATAATACAAATGCTAACCAACACTTTGTCTTTTCCCACTTCTTCGCCAAGTGCAACACAATCAGCCACATCTGGATGAGTTTTTATCACTCTTTCAATTTCATGCGGAGAGACACGGTAACCAAATGTATTAATAATGTCGTCTTTGCGACCTAAAAACCAAATGTATCCATCTTCGTCAATTCGTGCGTAATCACCGGTATAAAAATAACCCTTTTGCTTTGCTTTATTGGTTTCTTCTTCTAATTGCCAATAATTTAAAAATAATCCCGGATCATTTTCTGGGATGGCAATCATACCTTCTTCATTTACCTTTGCGGAACTGCCATCGCCTGAAAATAACTGAATATTGTGTCCGGGTTGAGGGAAACCAGCAGCACCGGGGCGAATAGGTTTATCCTTTCTTTGAGAAATGTAATAAGAAAACTCACTCATTCCGATGGCTTCGTAAACATCCATTTTAAATTTTTCTCGCCATGCTTCTAACATTTCATCTGACAAATGCTCGCCAGCACTCATGCAGTGTCTTAAAGAAGGCACGTCAGATGCTGAGTAGTCAGTCTTTTGAATAATTTGTCGGTAGATTGTTGGAACGCCAATAAAAATAGTGCAACCATGTTTGGCGATTAATTTTGGCCATGTACTCGCGTCATTTTTTCCTTCATGCACGATGACTGTATGGCCATGGAATAGCGGGTCCATTAGTGCGGAGCCCAAAACATAAGTCCAGTTAAACTTTCCAGAATGCATAATTCTGTCATCTTCTTTAAAATCAAACCAATATTGGCTCGCTGGTAATCGTCCAATTAAAGAACGATGTGCATGTAAAACACCTTTAGGAAACCCCGTAGTACCAGAGGTATAAACTAAATACGCTGGATCATTAGCTTTACTTTTAACTAAGTTAAAGTCAGCCTCTAAGTTGGCCAGTGTCTCTGGCAAATCGATTAATGTCACTGGCGAAGGACTGTTTGTATTCACATCAGGCATTAAACCATCACCTGCTAATAAGATGTGAGTAAGTTGTGTGGTTTCATTTAATATTTCTTTTAATTCATTCCACATTGATTTAGCGGTGATTAAAACTTTTGCACCTGAGTCTTTCGCTAAATAGGCGACTTCAGACGCTGCTAATAATGTAGATGTAGGAACCGCCACAGCGCCTTGTTTTAAGCAACCAAAAAAACTTTCAGGATAATCCGTTGAATTGGGTAAACGAATTAATACTCTGTCGCCAATATTGATATCGAGCCTATTTAATAGTGACACTATTTTTGCACTTTGATTATGCAGTTGTTGGTAACTTAGCTCTTTGGTTCCACTTTGATCATCTTCAATAATTAAAGCAGGCTTTTTCTTTGTTGCGTGAGCGACGACGCATTCATTGGCTATATTAAAATATTCTGGCAAGTTCCATTGATTAGTTTTGCAGTCAAAATATTTTTCAAGTTGAGTCATGGGTTTTTTCTCAAGTTATATTTACTTTATTTTTTATCTATTTAAATTCGACCATAAGGCCAGTTTTCACGTATCACATGAATTGGCAATAATTTGAGAACTTGCATAGCGAACTTCTTATCATCATCATTTAGTGATTTTAAAGCATAAGCACGTAACAGAGTTTGCAATGATTTTCCGAACATTGGCGGATCTAGCATCTCGCCTTCAAACTTAATTGCACCACCTAATAGAGCATCTGCTTCTATGGCTGCTTTTAACATCGCAATATTTCGCTGAATGATCAGTGGTGATGGGGTGAAAGCCACTTTGCATAAATGAATATGGTAGGGGTGAATGACTTGTTTTCCAGTCAAACCCATTTGAGCTTCTACTGTGGCGTGTCGATGAACTACATGAGATTCATGATCGCCATGCAAATCTAACCAACGCCTCACATCGTGTGGTTCAATGTTTTGAGTGGGCATAGGGGTTTCGTTTATTAAAACTTCCACACCGCCAATAACACCTTTACCGGCTATTCGCGCTTCCAATAATAAATTTCTTAAGTAAGTTTTTAGTTCATCAATCCAACCTTCTGGGGTTAAATGAATAGCCATGGCCTTTGAAAAGTCATGAATTCCAAATACCACATGCTTAACAGTTGAAAATTGCATCAATTCGGGCGCAAGTTTTAATGAGCGAGGATGCTCAATGATTGGCTGAATTTCAATTTTTGGGTTGATACCGACTAGCCACGCGGATAGGTCACGAATTTCGGCAGCGCCGTACATTTCACCAGCTTTCGCTAGAACAATTACATCAATGTGCTGAGCAACTTCTTTTATGAGCTTTAGATCAAGTTCGTATTCATCGGTACGGAAAGGGTTAATTCTTAACGCAATTTGAAAATCTCTTTGGGGAAAGTTGGGTAATTCGTTTCTTAACAGTTCTCTACTCATTGTTTTTTGACGGCAACCATCTTCCAAATCAAACAAAAGTGTATGAGCGCGGCATTTATGTGCGTGTTTTCTGATCCGGTCAACCGCTTGATCCATATTTTCATATTCACTGTCTTTAGGTGAATATTTAACCGGTGGGTAATAGAGTTGAATACCAGGCCAGATACCGCCTAGTACATCTTCTTCATCAACATGCTCTAAAAATTCGTTGTAATCACTCATTTCAAGTCCTTATTGGCCGTTTTATGCGATTTAGTCCTATTTCAATAATTCAAACAATTGTTTAAATTTTTCTGAGATGTGTCAAGGGACTAATTTACAGTTTAGAGGTAATCAATGCAGTTAGCTCTAACTTTATGGCTATGTTAGCTATTATAGAAATATATAGCCTTAGAGTTACCAATTTGAAAGATTGTTGTTATATTAAGTAGAAATTCGACCTCTCAATTTTCAGCACACGGAGAAAAATATGTCAGTTCATCCTAATGAAGCCTTATTTGATGCGGAAAAACCATTTCCGGTGATACCTAGCTGTGAACACTTTGCGGGTAGTGAGAAATTAATGTTAAAGGCTTTGGAAATGCAGAGTAAATTAGGACCTGTATTCGATATCACCTGTGATTGTGAGGATGGCGCAGCCACTGGTCAGGAAATGGAACATGCGGAGATGGTGGCCAGAGTGATAGGAAGTGATGCTAATGTTCATAATATGATGGGCGTTAGAATACATGATTACAGCAATGAACACTGGCGGTCGGATGTTGATATTCTGGTGCCAAAAATTGGCGACAGAGTCGCTTACATCACTTTGCCTAAATCGACAGAAGCATCTCAAATTGTCGAAATGGTCGCTTATATAAAATGCATCGCAGAGAAAAATGGTATAACAAGGGAAATTCCTATCCACGTGTTAATCGAAACTCACGGCGCACTAAAAGACATTTGGCAAATAGCAGCTGTTGATTGGTTGCAAGTTTTAGACTTTGGGATGATGGACTTTGTAAGTGGTCACTATGGTGCTATTCCAGCATCTTGCATGAGAAGTCCTGGGCAATTTGATCATCCATTATTATCGCGCGCTAAAACAGAAATGGTCGCAGCGGCTTTGGCAAATGGCGTAGTCCCAGCGCACAATGTGACGCTTGATCTTAAAAATGCAGAACAAACTACAAGTGATGCAGGTCGAGCAAGAAATGAATTTGGTTTTATGCGCATGTGGAGTATTTACCCCACTCAGGTTGAAGCCATTGTGGAAGCCATGAAACCAGACTACTCAGAAGTGGAGGACGCGCAAGGTATATTGTTAGCCGCACAAAAAGCAGATTGGGGGCCGATACAATACGCTGGAGAATTGCATGACCGAGCCACTTACCGATATTTTTGGCAGTTATTACAGCGAGCACAAGTGAGCGGCCTAGCGTTATCAGATGAATGCAAATCAGCGTTTTTCAGCGAATGAGCCAATTAGACTTATCATTACATTATCGCGGTTTAGAAAGAATGTATCTAGCCGCACCTATTGATCAAATATATCAATCTAAAATTTCTATTTCAGAGGGTTATTCTGAAATAGAGATTCAAGCGAAAAAAGAGTTTTTTCATGGTGCTGGTGCAGTTCATGGTTCTGTTTACTTTAAACTATTAGATGATTCAGCTTTTTTTGCGGCAAATTCTTTAGAAACAGAGTTATTTGTATTAACCACTTCATTTACAACCTACCTTACTCGACCAATATCGAGTGGCAATATGCGGGCGGTTGGGAAAATAGCCAATCAAAATAGAAGTCAATTTATTGCTGAATCGATAGTCTACGATTCCAAAGACCGAGAAATTGGACGCGGTAACGGCGTTTTTGTAAGAAGTAAAATTAAATTGGCTAGTGTTCCTGGTTATCTTGATTAATCAGATTAAATTGATTACTACAAAATGAAATACTC
>JBMYPE010000069.1:0-7568 GCA_049600015.1 Kangiellaceae bacterium | reverse complement strand
AGGAAAAGCTGACACTTGAACACAAGAACTATTTAATCACAAACTTATTATTTTCTCGCATAACTTGATGCTCAACTTTAAAACGCATCGCATATAGTCCATTGACTTCTTTTAATAACGGATCGACTTGTTGTTTTTCTTCGCTAGTTAAAGATAGATAATAATTAAGAGGTCGTTGCATGCGCCATTGTGAGTAAGGAAGAACACTGCGTTTTTCTTCACAATCTCCAATTTTAAAATTATGTTGCCCTAATGTTCTCGGAATTTCTACACTATGCCCCATCGCTATTCCATTCGTTTCTTTCGCGTACCAATCCGTTAATCTATTCGAAGTATCTTCTAATATAGGCCACTGGATCTCGAATATACTTTTAAGAATAGGATAAATTGTTTCTGGAATTTGATCATTTTTAAGCAATTCGCCTTCTATCATGGACGCATCTTTCATCCGTTCAATCCAAGTAAAAACAAAAGGAGCTTGCTCTTCAATTAATTTTTTAGGAAATGGATCACGTCCTAAATGTGCCCAAAATGATGCGATAAATCCAAAATCTGCTATGCAAGGTTTACTTCCTAGTAAAAAATCATAATGGCATAGATGCTCATTGAGAGCGGGTAATAATTCTGTCTCAAACCAAGCTTCTAGAGCGGGAATTGACTTTTCAGTAATCCCTATTTTTGGAACTGCGCCCTTGAAGCGAGCCCCCAATCTTTTGCCAACAAAATGCTTTATAAATCCGGGCATCTTAGGCGTGACGATTCCGCCAAACTCTTTATATATAAAAGGTTGATTAACAGAATCAAAATTCCAACGATAATGCATGGCTGGCATCACTAACCATTCATCACCAAAAAGCTCTAATAAAAGCGAGACTAATCTTTGTTTCGGTGTGGTTGGATAGACCTTCCTGCTAGAGGGGAGTTCTTCTAAGTGATCGATGATATTAGTCGTATCCTGAAGGTAATCCCCGGTGGGTGTTTTAACCACAGGTACATACTTCACCCCCGTTTTTGGGATTATAATTTTTTTATAAACGCCAACGGTTGCAGCTACATCTTCAAAGTCAAAAAGTTTATAGCGTAAGTAGGCACGAGCTTTACCGCTATACATTGAAAAGTCTGCGCCATAAAGGGTATAGTCAGCCATAAGATCACCAAATTCACTCAATTCAATGTGCTTGAGTATAGCCTAAATCTATTAAAAGTAGAGTCGGTAATTGAACAACCTAATATAAACAAACTAAAAATGTGAACCAATTGGAAATGCAAGACAACTCAAAATTAAAGTGGATTGATATTGGCGTCAACCTAACCAATAAACGATTTAATAAAGATCGAGACGATGTGATCCATCGTGCAATAAAAGTAGGGGTAGAAAAACAAATTATCACAGGCACTAATGTTGATGAGAGTATGCAAGCCTTTGCACTAACAAAAGGTTATCCCAATGTTTTATATTCAACAGCCGGTTGTCACCCACATGAGGCTAAAGACTTTAAAACAACTGATCTAGATAAACTCCAAAATTTGTTAAAAAGAACTTCTGTCGTAGCAGTGGGTGAATGCGGGTTAGATTTTAATCGAAATTTTTCACCCAAGGCAGATCAGTTACGAGTATTTGAGCAACAATTAGAATTGGCTGTCGATTGTCAAAAACCAGTATTCTTGCATGAGCGTGATGCTTTTGAAGAACAATATAAACTATTGAAATCTTTCTCTAAAAAACTCAAAGGAGGCGTGGTTCATTGTTTCACAGGTGACGCAAAGCACATGCAAGCTTACTTAGATCTGGGTTTTTACATAGGGATTACAGGTTGGATATGCGATGAAAGACGAGGGAAGGATTTATTTAACCAAGTTCATTTAATTCCGGCTGACAAACTCTTACTAGAAACAGATGCACCTTACCTTCTACCCAGAGACTTAAAACCTAAACCTAAAAGTAGTCGAAACTTACCTGAGTTTTTACCGCACATAGCTAAGCGAATCGCTCAGGCTAGAAATGTTGATTTAGAGGAATTAGCGTTGCATTGCTATGACAATACAAAGCGGTTGTTTAACATATGACAACAATTAAAAAGAACCACCACGTTATCGTGATTCACGGATTAGGTCGATCAAAACGGAGTATGTCTAAGTTATGCAAACGGCTTACTGCAAATGGGTATCGTGTTTTTAATGTAGGTTATCCAAGTCATTTTGGAACTTATAAAGAAATACTGAATGGTTTGGTTATCAAGGTAAAAGAGTGGGCAAGAGAAAATGTGGATGAAAAAGATTCCATCAATTTTGTCGGTCACTCGTTTGGAGGAATTTTAATTAGAGGATTATTAGAGAAACAGAGTGAATGGTTACCTAATGATGTATCAGATTTAAATAATAGTCGATGCATCATGTTGGGTACACCCAATCAAGGAACGGCGATTGCTAATTTTATGACGGAGCATTTTATATTCAAACATTTTTCACCTAAAGTTAGTCAAGAGCTAGTTGTGAATAGCAGATTGATTGCAAATTTACCCGAACCTAATATTGAAACAGGAATCATTGCAGGGGATAAAAACTTCACGCCTTTTATTCCTGTGACTTGGTTTTATAAAAAAGCGAGCCAGAATGCGCCTGGCGACGGCATAGTAGAAATTGCGAATACCCAATGCAAAAACATGACCGACTTTATTGTTATGCCGTTACATCATTCTTTTATGATGTGGAACAATTCACTTATTGAGCAGTGTCTTTCGTTTCTTAAACATGGCCGGTTTGATTCGTAATTAGTCTAAAATGGAAATGGGTGTCGATATACCAGTGTTAAAAGTTTAAACAAATGCTAAGATTCATATAAGAAAAAATTGTTAGTGCAATCGTCGGAAAAAGCACTACTTAATTATTTGGGATTTTGTCAAATTATGGTCGCAAAAGCTAACCTATTTGTTGTGTCAGCACCTTCTGGAGCTGGCAAAACGAGTCTTTTAAAGCGGTTGATTGCAGAGTTGGGAAATGTTCAAACGGCAATTTCTCATACCACTAGAAAAAAGAGAGAGGCGGAAGTTGAGGGTGTAGATTATTTTTTTGTGGATGATGATGAGTTTGAGGTATTAGTTGAGGATGGAGCTTTTCATGAACATGCTACCGTGTTTGGGAATTCCTATGGAACGAGCAAGTCATCAATTACAGATCAGATAAAAAAGGGAATTGATGTCATTTTAGAGATTGATTGGCAAGGTGCACGTCAAATTAAAGAACAGCTACCCAAAAGCCGCTCCATATTCATATTACCTCCGAGCAAATCAGCTTTGGAATCTCGATTAAAAAATCGAGGGCAAGATGAAGATGAAGTGATTAAGCAAAGGATGAGCGAGGCAATTAGCGAGATGTCGCATTATGATGAATATGATTATTTAGTAATTAATGATGATTTTTCAAACGCGCTGGCTGAAATAAAAGCAATTATTCTTGCGGAAAGGCAAAAACTAGCTATTCAACAACAAAAAAATGCTCAAATGTTGAGCAATCTTTTGGAGTAATCGGTGATTTAAGGTAAACTACCCGACCTTTTTTTGAAACTAGATATTAATCAACTTAGATTTTAAGTTTTACATACTAATAAATTCAATTAAAACAGCATATTAGTTAAAAATAGATTAACAATGTTCGGAGTTTTAGATGGCAAGAGTAACAGTTGAAGATGCAGTAGACGCAATCGGTAATCGATTTGATCTCATTATGGTTGCAGCTAAGAGAGCTCGTCAATTGGCGACCGGTGGAAAAGATGCAATGGTTGATTGGGATAATGATAAACCGACAGTTGTCGCATTAAGAGAAATTGAAGCAAGCTTAGTAACCGCAGAGAATGTTGAAAAATTGGGAGCTCCCCCAGTAGAAGAAACGTTAGATGTCGAATTAAACGAAGAATTCGTTGTTTAACTAAAAATTTCCAATTTTATCTAGAAAAAAAACGCAAAATGAAACGGTTTTGCGTTATTCTCTGAAAAGCTAATTTAAATTTTAATTGAGTCAAATAGCTTAGGAGAATTGAAGAGTGTATCTATTTCGTGGACTTAAAGAACAAGTTCAAAGTTACTTAGATGAATCTCAAGTCGAGACTATTCAGCAAGCCTATATTTTTGCTCGTGACGCCCACGAAGGTCAACTTCGTTCGAGCGGTGATCCCTACATTACCCACCCTGTTGCAGTAGCAAAAATATTAGCGACTTTACATTTAGACGCGCAAACTATCATGGCGGCGTTAATGCATGATGTGATAGAAGATTGCGATGTTACTAGAGAGCAAGTGAGCGAGTTATTTGGTGAACGCGTATCCATGTTAGTGGAAGGTGTTAGTAAGCTCACTCAAATCAAATTTGGTTCTCGTCAAGAAGCCCAAGCAGAAAATTTTCAAAAAATGATGATGGCAATGGTTGAAGATTTGCGAGTGGTTTTAATTAAGCTCGCGGATAGACTTCATAACATGAGAACACTTGGTGCTCTTCGCACGGATAAACGAATCAGAATTGCCAAAGAAACCATGGAGATTTATGCACCTATCGCAAATCGATTAGGAATGTTTGCGATACGCAGAGAATTAGAAGATCTCGGATTTTCTGCACAGTATCCTATGCGTTGTAGGGTTTTAAAAGAATCAGTTAGAAAAGCAGCTGGAAATCGAAAAGAAATAGTAACAAGCGTCACTCAAAATATTCATAGCCGTTTAGAGGCCGAAGGCATTGAGTCAGAAGTAGACGGTAGAGAGAAAAGCGTTTTTAGTATCTATCAGAAAATGTTAGAAAAAACCGGCGTATTTAAACAAGTCATGGATGTTTACGGTTTTAGGGTTGTTACAGATAGTGAAGATAAATGTTATCGCATACTCGGCCAATTACATAACTTGTATCGTCCTGTTCCGGGTCGGTTTAAAGATTACATTGCAATTCCCAAGACCAATGGATATCAGTCTCTTCACACCACATTAAAAGGACCTTATGGGTTACACATCGAAGTTCAAATTAGAACAAATGAAATGGACAATATGGCAGAGAATGGCGTTGCCGCCCATTGGTTATATAAAAATTCATCTGATGTAAACCGTGCAGAACTTAAAGCAAGAGAATGGATGAGTAATTTATTAGAGCTCAAAAAAAATACGGTTGATTCACTCGATTTCATTGAAAGTGTTAAAGTTGATTTATTTCCCGACGAAGTTTACTTATTTACCCCCAATGGCAGCATTATTGAATTACCTAAAAAGGCTACGCCTGTCGACTTTGCCTATGCAATTCACACAGATGTTGGAAACAGTTGTATCGCTTGTAAAGTTGATTCAAAAATAGTTTCGCTATCTAGCATTTTAGTAAATGGCCAAACTGTCGAAATAATTACTGCACCAGGCGCTAAACCCAATCCCGGTTGGCTAAGCTTTGTTGCAACTAGTAAAGCAAGGACCAACATCCGTCACTTTATTAAAAACTTAAGACGCGATGATGCAATTGATTTGGGAAAACGCCTGTTAGAAAAATCACTCGGAAATGTCTCTCTTGATTCCATTGATAAAAAAATAATTAAGAAGGTAGAAAAGGAAACAAACAAAGATAGTTTTGATGATATTTTGGCAGAAATAGGATTAGGTCAAACAGCGAGTGTAATCATTGCTCACCGACTTGAATCAAACGTCGAAGAAGTGATTAAAACTCACGATAATAGCAATCGACCACTTGCGATCAGAGGGACTGAAGGCATGATGATCGAGTACGCAAAATGTTGTCATCCGGTGCCTGGTGATTCTATAGTGGGCACCATAAACAGTGCCGGCGGATTTATTTTGCATCGCCAAGATTGTAATAATATTTCTGATCATGCAAATAAACTCGATAAATATGTTCCGGTACAATGGGAAAAAGATGTCGAAGGAACCTTTAGAGTGGAATTAAAGGTAGAGGTTGTTAATCGACATGGTGTGTTAGCGAAAGTGACTAACCTGATTGCAGAAGATGGCGCAAACATAGCTAACATAGATATTGATACAAAGGATGGCTCTACCAATCTTTTAGGCTTTTTAATTGAAGTGAAAGGTCGCCTGCAGTTAGCGAACTTAATAAAAAAAATCCGCACATTAGATTTTGTTATTAAGGTAGCTAGAAGCCGATAACCCACTAAAAATCGATAATAACAAAACATCAGGTAAATAATTATGAAATCAGTGATAAATACTGCCAACGCACCCAAAGCGATAGGAACTTACTCTCAAGCAGTTAAACATGGTGACTGTTTGTATGTTTCTGGACAAATCCCATTCGATCCTAAAACGATGGTTTTTGTTTCTGAAAACATTGATGAGCAAATCCACCAAGTATTTAAAAATCTACGAGCAGTATGCGAAGCAGCGGGTGCTTCGCTCAACCATATAGTTAAACTTAATATATTCTTAACAGATTTAAGTTGTTTCCCAACGGTTAATGAAATTATGGCGGAGTATTTTGATGCACCTTATCCAGCAAGAGCGGCCGTAGGAGTGAAGGAATTACCTAAAGGAGCATTGGTGGAAATGGATGCTATCGTTGGTTTAAATTGATTAATTGCCAATATTAAAATGATGAATAACCCCAGAAATAACAAAATTATCGAACTGTTAGATCGGCGTCAACGCGAGCTTACAGTGTTTATGGATGAAGTGCATAAACCGCATAACCTTGCAGCGATCATTAGAACTTGTGACGCCGTTGGTATTGGTGAAGTTCATGCTGTATTCCCAGAGAATAATCCGTTAAAAGCCCATGAGAAAAAAATGGAAGGGACGGCCATGGGAAGTAGTCGTTGGGTTACCACGCATAAACATGAAAATCTGCAAAAAGGTTTGATGCAAATGAAATCAGAAAAAAAGCAAATATTAGCTGCCCATTTTTCTGATAGAGCGGTAGATTTTAGAGCTATCGATTACACCAAACCTAGTTGTATCTTGGTCGGGTCTGAATTATATGGTGTCAGTGAGCAAGCGGCCGAAATGGCTGATGAACATATACTTATTCCGATGTTGGGAATGGTGCAATCGCTTAACGTTTCAGTGGCAACGGCAATCATTCTATACGAAGCGCAACGCCAAAGAGAAGCAAACAAAATGTATGACTCGCGGCAACTAGATAACCAACTTTGTGAATCATTAAGATTTGAGTGGTTACATCCTCAAGTGAAATCATTTTGCGACAAAAACCGACTACGTTATCCTCAAATTGATGAAAATGGTGATATCAATGACGAGCAGTGGAGAAAGGAGCGACAAGCACTTTCTGCTAAAACATAAAGTCATTTTTCTATTTACATTTCAACATGCCTAAAAGTAAATGCCGGATATGAATGAATTGGATGTAAACAAGATTTTTCAAACTGCGATCATTGATCTTAGATCTAACATTCAGTTCAACAAACAACACCTAAAGTTCTCCTGCAATATCACCTTATCTGAATTAGAAGAGAGAATTCATGAACTTCCGGATAAGCGAAAACTAGTTTCGATTATTGGTGAAAAATTAGATCTTTCACCTGCTGAGATACTCTTAAGAAGTAAAGGATATACAATA
>JBMYPE010000068.1:0-7647 GCA_049600015.1 Kangiellaceae bacterium | reverse complement strand
CTATTGACGTTGTTCATTAGCAAAAAGTTTGCATTTTTTATGTTTTGACGATGAATGTTTAAGAGCTTTGTTTCAGTTTCTTGAAATCTGAATAAATATCCCAAATAGCCACTAACCCGATAACCCCAAGAATTATTAGAATATTGATATTCAATACTTCAACTATCCTTGTCCAATCTAGATCACCGGCACTCATCGAGTCAATACTTAAAAACTCATCAAAACTAGCAATATAAATTAACACCAAAATACTTAGTATGTTATTGCCGATACTTGCATAGCTTGACCAATTATTTTTATACCCTGTTAAAAAATGAAATATATTTAACAACAAACTGAAAGCAACTACAAAATTGACCAACCAATGAACGCTTTGCCATTCCACGCTGAGCGAGATATTTTGAATGACATCATAATCTAATAGTATTTGATTTGCATAAAATAAATGATTCCAGAATACCAAAAATAGACCTTCAAATATCATTTCAAAAAATTGATTAAAACGACTTAAAGGTACTTTTTTACCGCTACTCGTTAAGTCTTTAGGTGACCAAGAGTAGAGCTCATTAAGATCGTAATTACTTTTTTGTAATCCGTAAAAAATAAGAGTGACAACTACAAATACATTAAAGCTCATTTCAACTACTCGCCAAAATACATCAAAAATAAATCCAATAATGGATAAGTCTTCAAAATTTAAACGAATGCTAGTTAATAGAACAATGATTGAGAATACCAGCAGAGAAACTTCAAGCGCTTTTTTATAAGCCGGAAAATAGTCCTTGTTGATCAACTCTTGATTAGGTAAATAGTTAGATGCAACACGCATAGGGTGACCAAGCTTTAACAAATAATTTTCTTGTTCTTGCTGCGAAAGCTCTCTCCCTAGCTCTTCTTGCATATCATCAATTTCTTCATAAATAGATGACTCTAGTTCGGCACGCACTTCTTCTTTATTTTCTTCAGGTAAATAGTATTCAAAACTATTTAAGTAGTTGGTAATCATTTTCATAATTTTCTCCTAATTCTTTTGTTAATCTAATATCTCGTTCAAAGTGGTTTGAGTTTGGCGCCACTCTTTTGTTAATTTTCCGAGAACTTCCGTTCCTACATCGGATAATTGATAAAAACGTTTTTTGCGTTTATTTTCTTCTCGCCATTCACTTGTCAGCAGATTCTGCTTTTCTAACCTTCTTATTAGTGGATAAAGAGTCCCTTCGTCTATCTCTAGTCCTTGTCGTGCCAAATTTTTGCGTAGCGAGTAGCCATAATGCTCATCCCGTAATTCTGCTAAAACTGCCAGGATTAATACGCCACGACGCAACTCTAATTTTAATTTTTGATAGTGCTCTATTTCTGTCATTATTTGATCCAGTGAATAAATCTGAAATTCGGTTTATACTGTGTTGTGCACAGTAGTGCGTATACTGTATATAAAATAGTATATATGATCAAGTAATCTTTTCGATTAATATAAAAATTCTTTCAGGGGATTTACATGGCAGACTTTAAAAATTTAGACGTAAGAGACAAGTTTGATAGTTATCCCATTGAAATTAAAAAGAAAATACTTTCTTTGAGATCTTTGATACTCGCCTCCTATGATGAAAGCCAGAGCGAAAATGTTGTTACTGAATGTTTAAAATGGGGAGAGCCTAGCTATACTTGTAAAGCTGGGAGTACAATTCGCATTGATTGGAAACCAAAAGATCCCAATAATCTACATGTTTATTTCAACTGTAAATCAAAGCTGATTGAAACGTTCAGGGAGATTTACGGTCAAGAATTGGATTTTGAATCGAATCGAATAATTTTATTACCAGTTGATCAAAAATTACCCAAAATGGCATTAATACACTGTTTTACTTTGGCGTTGAATTATCACAAAATTAAGCACCTGCCACTACTAGGTGCTTAATCACTCAAGGTTTTGTTTTTTATAAACTACTAGTGCGACCGCCATCAACAGGTAAACTTACACCAGTGATATAGCCCGCTGATGGAGAAGCTAAAAAGGCACACGCATTGGCGAATTCTTCTGCTTCACCAAAACGCCTCATGGGGATAATTGATTTTTCTTCCTCCTCCATTTCTGCAATCGTTAATCCTTTTTTAGCTGCTTTATTTTTGATGATAGCCTCGAGCCGAACAGTGTTGGTTGCACCTGGTAAAACATTATTTACTGTAATTCCAAAAGGGCCCAACTCATTTGCCATTGTTTTTGCCCAACTTGCGACGGCACCACGAACGGTATTTGACACTCCTAAATTGGGAAGAGGTTGCTTAACACTGGTGGAAATGACGTTAATAATTCTTCCATATCCCACTTCTTTCATACCGCCAATGACTTTTTGCGCGATTTGATGATTGTTAATTAAATGCTGATTAAAAGCCGCAAGAAAAGCTGTGCTTTCTGCTGTATTGGCAGGTCCTGGTGCAGGGCCTCCAGTATTGTTAATTAGAATTTCAAAAGTAGGCACGACCGTTAGATGATCTTCAAGTGCTCGACTCACTTCATCAGGCTGGCTAAAGTCTGCGCAAATAGCAAAATGTTCCTGAGAGCCATTATTTGCCAATTCTGCTTTCACTTCATTTAATTTGTCTAAATTCCGAGCGAATAATGTAACGTTTGCGCCCATTGTGGCAAGTTGTATAGCTATTGCTTTTCCCATACCTTGCGAGCTTCCGCAAACAAGTGCGTATTTATTTGTTAGATCTAAGTTCATAGTAGATATTCCTAAAATTTAATAATCTAAAGTGATAACTAAAACCACTCTTCTTGCATATTCAAACAAGTATCATCAAGCGTCATCAATAGCTCAGCATCATGGTAAAGTGTTGGTAATTCCCATTGAAGAAAGTACTGCGCAGCTTGCAGCTTACCTTGATAAAAAGCAATTTCATTAGTTCCGGCGTTTAGTGCTTTTTCCGCGATAACCGACTGTCGCAACCACATCCAACTAAAAACCAGTTTCCCCATCATTGACAAGTAACAATTTGCATTCGCTAAGGTTTTATCCGCTCCGTTTTGCACCATAGAAGCTCCTAGCAACTTTGTAACCTGATTACATTTTTCTAACGCCTTACTCACACTTTTTGCAAATTTTTCACATCGCTCTAAACCTTTTGCACTAGCAATGTCGGTCAAAATATTCTGAGCCAAGAGTGTTAAGCCTGCGCTATTGCTAAGCCAAACTTTTCGTCCCAATAAATCTAAAGCTTGAATACCCGTAGTTCCTTCATGAATTGGATTTAATCGGTTATCCCGATAGCACTGCTCTACTGGATATTCATGTGTATACCCTGAACCACCTAAAATTTGAATGGCCAAATCGTTTGCTTTTAAACCATATTCTGAATTACAAGCTTTGGTAATTGGCATTAACAAATCTAAAAGTAATTCAGCATTAACTTTATCTTCACCACTCGCAGTTTCGGCATCATCCACTAAACTCGCAGAATAAAAACAAAGACTCACGCCACCTTCTATAAAAGATTTTTGTACGAGTAGCATTCGTTTTACGTCTGCATGTTCTATGATATTTATTTGTGGACTTGCAGGATCTTTTTCGGTGGGTTTTCTGCCTTGAGGTCTTTCTTTAGCGTAATTTAAAGAAGCTAAATAGCCTCTATATCCAATCATTACCGCACCAAATCCTACCCAAAGTCTTGCTTCGTTCATCATTTGAAACATGTACTTTAAACCGCTGTGCTCTTGGCCTACTAAATACCCAGTGCAATCATCATTTTCGCCAAAACTAAGAGCAGTCGAAGTTGTGCCTCGATACCCCATTTTATGAAAAAGCCCTGCGAGATTAACGTCATTTTTTTCTGCTGGATTGCCAGAATCATCCAACCTAAATTTTGGAACAATAAATAAGGAAATACCTTTCACTCCAACTGGACCATCTTTTATCTTTGCCAAAACTAAGTGAACAATATTGTTTGTTAATTCATGATCACCTGCGGAAATAAAAATCTTTTGCCCTTTTATTTTATATGTTCCGTCCTCTTGTTGAGTTGCTTGAGTCGTAATATCGGAAAGAGATGAACCAGCTCCCGGTTCTGTTAACCCCATAGTGCCAGAGAACTCACCTGTGAGCATTTTGGCAAGAAATTTATTTTTTTGTTCTTCATTACCAAATACTCTAATTAAATTTGCGGCGCCAGTAGTTAAAAAGCCATACGCCGTTGTTGCTGCATTGGCTGAAGTAAAATAAGCAGAAGCAGCTAAACTCATGACTGAAGGTAATTGCATTCCACCCAATTCATAATCTAAGCTTGCGGCGATAAAACCCGCTTCACGAAGCGCATCATAAGCGGCTTTAACTTCGGCGATCATTTCCACTTTTCCATCAATAAATTGTGGTTCGTTTTGATCTGCGCTGTGGTTATGTGGCAGGAAATATTTGAGAGCTATATCTTCGGCTGTTTTCAATACAGCATCAAAAGTTTCTCTTGAATGATCAGCGAATTTTTCTCTTTCATTTAGCTTTTCAATATTGAGTAACTCGTACAGCTGGAACGCTAAATCTCTATTGCTTATTAATTGATCCATTCAGTTATCTCTATTTTTATTAATCTATATTTAAAATTTGTTTTTTGATTCCAGCCGCATCTAGTTGACATAATTTTAAAAGCTCATCTGGATCTCCGTGTTCAATAAACTCATCCGGAATACCAATGTGTTTCATCGCTATCTGAATATTTTTCATAGTTATAAATTCACTCACTGCACTACCAGCTCCACCAGCAATCACATTTTCTTCTAAAGTCACTAGTAGCGAGTGAGTTTTACAAAGTTCTAAAATTAATTCTTCATCGAGCGGTTTTACAAATCGCATATCTACTAAAGTTGCATTTATTTCTTCTGCAACTTTAAGTCCATTGCTCACTAAACTGCCAAATGCAAGAATTGCGACTTTTTCGCCTTGGCGTTTGATGACGCCTTTGCCAATTTCTATGTTTTCTAAAGTATTTCCTGCGTCTGCTCCTGTTCCTATCCCTCGCGGGTAGCGAACAGCCGCACTTCCTGGGTGATTAAAACCAGTGGTTAACATGAGGCGACATTCTCTTTCGTCGCTAGGAGCCATGATAATTAAATTAGGTATACAACGTAAAAAGCTGATATCAAAACTTCCATGATGAGTTGCTCCATCACCTCCGACTAAACCACTGCGGTCAATTGCAAATAGAACGTCCAGCTTTTGTAAAACAACATCATGTATAAGCTGATCGTATCCGCGCTGTAAAAATGAACTGTATATTGCACACACGGGCTTAGCTCCTTCACAAGCCATGCCGGCTGCAATGGTGACCGCGTGTTGTTCCGCAATGCCTACGTCAAAATAACGATCTTTAAACTGTCGCGAAAATGCAATCAAATCTGATCCTTCTCGCATAGCTGGAGTAATTGCCATCAATTTTTCGTTTTGTCCAGCCATGTCACAAAGCCATTGACCAAAAACATTAGAGTATGTAATTTTCTTTTTGCTTGGCGGAAGTTTAGAATCTTGTGGATTAAATGTTGGAACCGCGTGATAGGCGATTGGATCATCTTCAGCGGGGCTATAACCTTTACCTTTTTTTGTTACCACGTGAAGAATTTGTGGCCCAGTTAAATTTTTGATATTGCCTATCATGGTTAAGAGAATATCTAAATCATGCCCATCGATAGGTCCAATATAATTGAAGCCTAGTTCTTCAAATAGCGTACCAGGCATTACCATACCTTTTAAATGCTCTTCGACACGGTGAGCCCATCTAGAAATTTTTGGCATATTTTGAACGGCTTTTTTTCCACTCTCTTTAAACCCAGAATAAAATTTTCCCGATAATATTTTGGCTAAATAATTTCTAAATCCACCAACATTCTCAGAAATTGACATGTCGTTGTCGTTTAATATCACCGTTAAGTTGACATCTAGAGAAGCTGCGTGATTCAGTGCTTCAAATGCCATTCCTGCCGTCATTGCACCATCACCTATAACGGCAACAAATCGTCTGTCATCACCTTTTGCTTTAGCTGCAACCGCCATACCTAAAGCAGCACTGATCGAGGTGCTAGAATGCCCTACGCCGAAAGCATCATATTCACTTTCAAATCGACTTGGAAATGGATGCAATCCGTTTGTTTGTCTGATTGATCTTAAATTTTCTTTTCTTCCGGTTAAAACTTTGTGTGGATAAGCTTGATGACCCACATCCCAAATAATTTTATCTTCGGGTGTATTAAATAAATAGTGCAACGCAATTGTTAGCTCTACTGTTCCAAGTCCTGCTGCAAAGTGCCCGCCACAATGAGCAATGCTATTAACTAAAAACTCTCTTAATTCATCATTGGCAGCTTGCAAATTTTCTCGTTCGAGATTTCTTAAGTCTGCAGGCTTATTAATGTTAGCTAAAAGCGGATAAATTTTTGGATCACATAGCATTTATAGTATGACTCTTTATTTTTTTCGATTAATCACATAATTTGCAAAATCAGCTAATTTATCACTTTGAAAATGTAGCCGTTGTAAAGCACCATGAGACGCGTCAATGAGTTCTCTCGCTCTATCTTTTGCACCCTGCATTCCAAGAATGGCAGGAAAAGTTAGTTTATTTTTATTGATGTCAGACCCTTGAGGTTTGCCTAAGGTTTCTGTGTCACTTTCGATATCTAATATATCGTCTTTTATCTGAAATGCTAGGCCAAGGTTTTCGCTGTACGTTCGCAAATTAGAAAGTACGACTTGATCTTCACATTCACTTGCCAAAAATCCAAGTTCAACACTCGCTTTAATCAAGGCACCAGTTTTCATTCGATGCATTGACTCTAATGTTTCTAATTCATTTTCTGAGTTAGTGATTTTATTAGTCATTTCCAAATCAATCGCCTGACCACCACCCATACCAAACGAACCACTTGCTTGAGTCAATAAGTTTAACATAGCCAATTTTTTTTCATCAGACAGACTCGCTGACTTTTCTTTAACTATCAACTCAAACGCTAGCGTTTGTAATGCATCACCAGCCAAGACCGCAGTAGCTTCATCAAATTTCACGTGGCAGGTTGGAATCCCTCGTCTTAAATCGTCATCGTCCATACAGGGTAAGTCATCGTGTATTAATGAGTAAGCATGAATTAATTCAACGGCTAATGCAGGTGTATCTAACCGATCATACTCAACATTAAGCATTTCTCCGGTAGCATAAACCAGCGCAGGCCTTAATCTCTTACCTGGATTTAAAGCCGAATAACGCATCGCAGAGTGAAGTCTTTGCGGATTGCTGTTAGCGTCTGGTAGTACAGAGTCTAAGCAGCATTGCATTCGATCTTGGGTAAATTTAAGGAATTTAATATAAGACATTGTTTGATGATGTTTATTTATGGCTTGAAGAATGTAAAAGTAAAAAGCTAACTTTTGACATATAAACTAATCTAGATTAGCGTCTTCTAATTTTCCTGCGGTTAAAACGGAAACTTTCTGTTCAGCAGTATCAAGGATACTCTGACATTCTCTAGTTAACTTAACACCTTTTTCAAACTGAGTTAATGACTGTTCTAAAGTTAGTTCACCGTCTTCTAGGCTTTGAACTATTTGTTCCAAAGAACTAAGCTGAGCTTCAAAAGTTGAACTCTCCGACTTCTCTATTTTTTTTCCC
>JBMYPE010000067.1:0-7674 GCA_049600015.1 Kangiellaceae bacterium | reverse complement strand
GCTGCCGCCAATCTGAGTGTGGACTTTGCATCTGAGAATTTTGACTCGGAGGTGGAAACATTTGTTGCTAATTCAGGAAGTGTTCTTGTCACTCTAATTGACTCACAGCAAGCAATTAGTCATTTTCAGGAAACTTTAAACGAAAACGACATGAGCTTTCAGTGTGCTCAAACACATGAAAAAGTAGGTTACGAGGGTGAATTTACAACATTTTTTCATGATGTTAGTGGTACCGCTAAAATCATTGATAATTGCACCATCGAAATCACTAATTTTAATTATGATGGACAAGGTCCTAGAGTTTATTTTTATGGTTCCACAGATCATATGTACCTTTCGTCTGATATTTCGTTCAATATAGGTGAGAGAATTGACGGTACAGTCTTTCAAGATTCTGTCGTTCGATTGCAGTTACCACCCGGCAAAACTTTTGACGACTTAAATACTATGAGCGTTTGGTGTGCTGACTTTAATGCTAACTTTGGTGAAGTGAGGTTTTCTGAAGCACCTGAGTAAATAGTCCATAAAAACAGCTTATTACAAAATCCGTATTTACCTTTCTTAAAATAACTTAGTCTTTCACTAATCTTCTATTCAGATGCAGTTATGAGGTAACGACATCTGACCAAACCACATTTAATGTGCCACATATCCCATACAATTGATAGCGAATTTCAAGCGGTCAAAAAGAGTAAAGTAAGCAACCAACAAATCGGGTTTTGTTATCAAGATCCTAACCTCTAATGTATGATGTTGGTGTCTATTGAATGATTTAGGTGTTCAGTATAAGCTTTGCTACACACCTTTACGCTCTTTTCTTAAGCCAAATTAAATGAAGCAACTCATTATAAAATACGGAATTATCCTTTTTGTAATTCTGAGTGGATTTAAATTCTTAGAGTTTCAGTTTTTCTCTCATAATTTAAGCCTAGAAATTTATATCGCAATTGTTTCCACTATATTCTTAATTGTCGGATTTGTATTCGCTAAATATTGGATTTATAAAAAATTATCAGAATCGGAAAACATCTCTGAACAAACAGGTTCAACCATTGACCAAGAAAAACTGTCAGAGTTTAGCCAGCGTGAACAAGATGTTTTAAATTTAATGTGTAATGGTTACGCGAATAAAGAAATTGCAGAAGCTCTAGGAATTTCTCCCAATACAGTCAAAACACATATTAGCCGATTATTCACTAAACTCGATGTTCACAACAGAACACAAGCGCTAGCAGAAGCCAAATCATTGAATTTAATACATTAAAACACAAAATATGTGTAACTCACCCAAATGGGTGATTGTGAAAAGTTAACAAATTAGTTAGTTTGAAACCACTTTTAACAAGGGGACTAAAACAATGAAACAGACTATTTTTAAATATGGATTAACAGCCGGAATTATTATCATTACAATACCTGCAATCTCCGGATTAATAATGGGATATGGTAAAGATACATTTGCCATAGGAGAAGTCATTGGTTATGCAACCATGATTTTCTCGTTAATGATGATTTTTCTCGCTGTCAGTAATTATCAAAACCAAAACCCCAACGAACATATTGGGTTTACTAAAATATTCATCATAGGAAGCGGCATTAGTTTTATCGCAGGACTAATGTTTGGGATTTATAATGTAATTTATGTTCTTTATATCGATCCAGATTTTATGAACAATTATTATGAGTATACAATTGACAACATTAAAAATAGTGACATTTCCGCAGAAGCTATTAATCAAAAAATTAAGGCAATGGAAAGCGAAAAAGAAATGTTTATGAAGCCTTCGGTCAATTTCTTTTTAATGTTTATAACAGTGTTTGTAATAGGGCTAGTCGTTTCTGCAATCTCTGGACTATTTCAAAAAGACAAAAACACTCAGGAATCTAAACCTGCCTGATGTAAAGACTAACAATAAATGGGGTGCTTGTTTTATGAGCCAAATAACCAATATCAATATCGGATTCTCATTAGTTATCGCCCCACTACTTTTTATATGCTACGCATTTTTTCTGAATAGCAACAATAAATCAAAAACATCAATTTTTGCTTGTGGCATTTTTTTAGCATCACTTTCTTCTCTGCAATTTTTTCACCTTCTATACATAAATCAACAGCTGAATCCATTAACTACATTTGAATACAAGTTCCTGTTGTTTATCATACCGGCAATGTTCTATTTTTTTAGTCGTTTAACTCTATTCACAGAATATCAATTAAGTCTGAAAAGCCTAATACACTTCACACCTTTACTATTACTAATTGCATTCGATCAATTAATGGTTGTTCCGTTTGCTTTTATCATAGGCGCAAGCTATTGCTTTTGGTTAATGAAAGTGATCTACGGTTTAAAACCTCACCGAAATCGATTTGCGATTGAGTTCTTTTTTATTTCCGTTTTCTCAATATTTGCAGTAATCGTTTTGATATTTGGTTTTTCACTATCCTATGTAGATAACGCATATTTTTACTATTTCTATTCCAATGGCATTGCTCTAGCCTACATCCTTGTCACTGGAGCATTGATAATCTACCCCGACTTGCTGAACGAACTTACCGAAGCTGTAAAACTTGGTTATGTTTCTTCAACATTAAATAATATTGATGTTGCAAACACCATAAAAAAGCTTAACTTGCTAATGGTTGATTCGAAAATATATGAAAATGAAAACCTAAGCCTCACACAACTAGCAAATGAACTAGAACTAAATGGGCATCAACTTTCAGAACTGATTAATACTCAATTTAAGGTAAGCTTCTCTCGTTACCTTCGTCAAATTAGAGTTGAACAGGCGAAAGCTTTATTAAAATCCGAACCTGATTCCTCTGTTTTATCAATCAGTATGGAAACTGGTTTTAAATCCCAGTCTAATTTTTATGCTGCGTTCAAGGAGATTGCAGGAGTGTCTCCAGGTGAATATCGAAAAGCTTTGGGAACTAAATAGTACTCGAACATTCCTATTTTATAAATTAGGAATGCTGTAACTCATTGAATTTAAAAACTTTAATAATTATTCATTCATAAATTATCAATTAGGAGTTATCAAACCGAATTTTCAAATATTCTCTTCCTCAATACAAATGATTTTAAAAGGAAGAGAAACATGCTAGATAAATCTAAAAATTACGAAAATGAGCGGATCATTGTAAACGAACAAAGTAACGCGTTTGATGGTTCTGTTTCGCTTTCAAAATCAAAGCTAGTTTGGTTTTTCTCAATGTTTATCACTGCAACTATTGGAGGGTATAGTACTTTTTCGATTGATGCTTTTCTGTTATTCCTGGGCTTTACAGCCATCACATTATGCTTCGGTCATTCTCTAGGAATGCATCGGAAGTTAATCCACCAAAGTTATAAATGTCCCAAATGGTTAGAGTATGTTTTCGTTCATTTGGGAGTCATCGTGGGAATAGCGGGTCCTAGAGGTATGATGCAGACTCATGATTTAAGGGATTGGGCACAAAGGCAACCATGTTGTCATGATTACTTCGCACACCGTCAATCGATTCTAAAGGACGCGTATTGGCAAATATTATGTGATATTCGATTAGGGCACCCACCCATATTTTTACCCGAATCTAATTTCATCTCAGATAAAACCTATCAAAATATGGAGAAATACTGGATGTGGCAACAGATCCCATGGGTGGTTTTATTTTTTACTATGGGTGGCATTGCTTGGGTTATTTGGGGAGTGTGTATGCGAGTGACTGTGAGCATAATTGGTCATTGGCTAATTGGGTATTTTGCACATAATAAAGGTGATCAAGATTGGCATGTGCAAGGTGCTTGTGTTCAAGGTTATAACGTAAAGTTTATGGGTTTAATTACAATGGGAGAGTGTTGGCACAATAACCACCACGCTTTTCCTAATTCTGCATGTTTAGGTCAAAAACCGCATCAGGCTGATCCGGGATGGTGGGTTTTAAGAATCTTAAATAAATTGGGTCTAGTATCAGAGATAATTTTACCTGAAGATCTGCCAAAACGCAGTGAGTTAACTTCACTCTAAGAGCCGTCATACGAAGCAAAATAAAATAGAAATTTATACTTCACGATTTTAAATACTCTCAAGCACATTTCAAATATAAGGAGAATAAAATGAGAATTTTGGTACTTGGTGGATATGGTAATTTTGGTAAGCGTTTGGTTAAAAGTCTTATCGAGTACTCTGCAAATGAAGTGATCATCGCCGGTCGTAACATTCTAAAAGCAAATCAATTGGCAGTTCTTATTGCTCAAGAGTTTCCCGATCGCATTTCTGCAATAAAGCTGGATGCACTAGATCAAAATCTAGATAAAAAAATCGAAAAACAAAAACCAGATATTGTCGTTAATGCTTCTGGGCCTTTTCACTTTCAAACTTCGTTTAAACAAAAAAATGGAAGCCAAAACTACAACGTTCCAAGAGCTTGTTTATATGCAAAGTGCCACTATATCGATTTAGCTGATAATCGAGATTTTGTGTGTAATTTTAGAGAATCTCTTAATAAACGAGCTAAAAAACTCAACCTAGTTTTTGTGACTGGTGCCAGTACGGTACCAAGCCTCACTGATGCAGTGATTCAGCATTACCTATGCCAGTTTTCTGAACTTAATTCAATTAAGTTTGGGATTTCACCCGGTAATCGAACTGAGAGAGGAAACAGCACAGTTGCTTCCATACTTTCTTACACTGGTAAACCATTCAAGACTCTTTCAAACGGTAAGCAGCGTACCATTTTCGGATGGCAAAATTTATCTCGGTACGACTTTGGGCTTCCTATTGGTCCAAGATGGATGAGTAATTGTGATATTCCAGACTTAGAATTACTCCCACTAAAATACCCGAACTTAACATCCGTTAATTTTCAAGCGGGTTTAGAGGTCAGCATATTACATCTTGGATTATGGTTTTTATCTCTTATTAGTCGTATTGGTATCGTTAAAAATTGGAGTCGATTTAGCAAAACACTAACAAAAATGAGTGAGCTTTTTTCAACATTAGGAAGTGATAGCGGTGGAATGTTTATTGAAATGAGTGGGGTTGGATTAAATAAAAAATCGAAACGAATCTGTTGGCAGCTAGTGGCAGAAGATGGTGTAGGGCCAAATGTGCCAGTTATTCCTGCGGAGCTTATCATCAAAAAATTAGAACAAAATAAGCTCAAAAGCGGTGCTAGTCCATGTATGGGACTTTTTACTCTAGATGAATTTTTTAATGTTGCCGATCGATGGAATATCTTTCAAAAAGAGGTTAACGATGAGTAATCTGCCAGCAAAAATAAATCCAAATCTGATTGGATATCAAGACCTAATGAACTCGAGTGACTGGTCTAAATTGCACCCATCTATTCAAAGGCGTTTTTCCGTAAACTTGTATGAAAGTGTTGTTTATCAAGGAAAAATGAGGGAAATTTACTTATCCTTTGCCGGCAAGTTATTAGCTCAGTGTTGTCGTCTAATAGGTAACCCACTTGCATTGTATTCAGGAAAAGATGTACCAGTAAGGGTCAAAGTTTATGCAAATAATCAATTAGGTGGTATGACTTGGGATCGATTTTATCAATATAAAAACAAGCCTACAAATAGGGTTAAATCAACTAAATGTAAGGATGATAATGGGCAACTAGTAGAAATGGTTGGTTTCGGTTTTGGTATGGAGCTTGACGTATTTGAACGTAACCAAGCAATTACTTTTGAAAGTCAGCGTTTTTTTTGGAAATTTAAAAAGTTAAATATCACAATACCCGACTGGCTTTCTCCAGGTAAAACAACTGTTTCTCAGCAGGCGTTGAATAATCATCAGTTTGAATTCCAGCTAGATGTAACTCATAAATTTCTTGGAAAGGTTTTTAAACAAATTGGGGTATTTGAGGCTGTATAAATCTATTTTTATACAGCCTATTGATCGTTACTTTTTAGGCTTTCTAAACTTCAAAGTCATACGATTTGATTCACCAATAGCAGTGTACTCAGCTTTTTTCGTTTCATCTTTTCGACTGGTTACATAAGATGGAGGAAGACGCCATACGATATCAGTTGCATTAGGTTTGTCTTTTGGATTTAAATTGATATCGCTTTCTGCCACTAATTCAAATCCTGCTTTTTTCATTGCGCCAATCAGGAATGACTTTTTTAAATAGCCTCTCGATCCATCTGCGCCTTTGTCGTCAGCTGATTCCGCCAATTGATGTTGGACCACGCCAACAATACCACCTGGCTTTAATGCGTTGTAGGCGTCATTTAACGCAGTAGTTAAGTAACCGCCATCAGACTCAAATCTTGCTAAATTATGTAATGCTCGAATAAATAAAACTGCATCTAATTTACCTTTGAGTTTTGGGGACAAATTTCCGAAGGTGTAGGCCTCAATATTGGCACTTTTGTCAGTTTTCCATCCATTGGCTTTTTTTGTCCAATCTTGTACCCAAGTTTCCTTTTCTTTTAACCGCTCTTTGCTAAAAAAACCAAATTTTGGATACATATCAAGCTCATAATCCACACCAATCAAAGAACCATCGTTGCCTAAATAAGGCAGCAGAATTTTAGTGTACCAACCGCCACCCGGTAACGCTTCTAATACCTTCATGCCAGGCTTCACGCCAAAGAATTCTATTGTTTCTTGAGGGTGCCTAAAATCATAACGCATTTTGGCTTCATCTGGCTGAGACGCTAAAACTTTAGTTAGTTTCTTCGAATGATTTGCACCAGCTTGAACAGACAATCCACCGACCAAAGACCCCACCATCACAAAGCCTAGAATAATTTTATTAATTTTTAATTTCATCTTATTTTCCTTTTATAAATATGATTCGTTATTACTAGTATCCACATTAACACAACAACCGAAATTAGATAAAAAATCATCTTAGTAATTTTTTATTCTAATGTAACATAAAATTTCAAAATTATTATTCACACGTGCAAAAACCAAATATATCCCGTAATATTCGATTATAAGCAATCAAAATAAAAATTAAATGTCAGCGCACTCCCTAATTATCCTAGATTTTGAAACATCAGGACTATCATCCAACTTAGGAGATAGAGCAATTGAAATTGGCGCTGTACGTATCAACAATGGAAAATTTGTGGATAGTTTTCAAGAACTAATGAATCCCAATTTTTACGTTGATTCATTTATAGAAAACTACACAGGGATCACTAACGAAATGTTGGAAGATGCTCGATCTTGTGAGTCAGTCATGAGCGATTTTGCAGACTATATTGGCGATGACAACTTAGTCGCTCACAACGCATCATTCGACCAACGCTTTTTAGATGCTGAGTTTGAGGAGATTTCTCACCAGTACCAAGGAGAGTTTGTCTGCTCTATGTTATTAGCTAGGCGAATCTATCAAGACTCACCTAATCATCAACTGGGCACATTAATTAATTATAAAAATATTCCCTCCAACGGGCAATTTCATAGAGCCTTATTTGATGCAGAAATGACAGCAAAACTTTGGGTTCAAATGTTAACTGATCTTGAAGACATTCATCAGTTATTTGATCCAACTTTTAAACAAGTCAAACAGCTCTCAAAAATACCAAAAGCAAAAATTACTGAAACCATTAAAAAGTGGAAGAGCTAGTTTTTATATTGATACAATACCTGTCATTCAGAACTTAATTATGCGGAGCATTGAACACCATGATGAAAAAATTAAAAATAGTCTATTTTTTTATTTCA
>JBMYPE010000066.1:0-7729 GCA_049600015.1 Kangiellaceae bacterium | reverse complement strand
AAGGAATTTTGAATAATTGTTCAAAGTTTGAAATGGTGAGAATTTTTTTGATGTCTTCACTGCAATTATTGAGGGTTATATTAGAAGAATCGCCTCCACAGTGATCTCGCAACAAAAGTAGCATGCCTAACGCTGAACTATCTAAGTAGGTTGTCCCACGCATATCGACATTTATGTCACTAGGTACTGGTGAGATTTTTTCATAAGCATCTCTGAATGCTTGGTGTGCACTAAAATCAAATCGTCCATCAACTGTGATAGTCAATGATTTTCCATCCGAGGAAGAATTTGAAATGACAGACATAAATTGCCCCTTATTGTTAATTCGTTAAAATTCTTTTGTATTTATATGGATCATTTATCAAACACATTAGCCAAAGATCACTAACATTCCAATATTGCTATTAGTGTGAATCAAATTAGAAACACTTCATTCTTTTTTATATCTAAATGTTATTAACACAGGCTATTGTTAAAATGACACGTAATACTAAGGATAGTGCAAAAAGCAAAAATTGCCAGAATATTATGCGCTAAATTATTAATTATTTGGGAGAAACAATAGCCGTTGCTATTTCACTCAGTGGTAATATCCTATCTACGCCGCCTTCTTTCACGGCCGAACCTGGCATCCCCCATACAACACTCGATTTTTCATCTTGCGCAATAGTATGTGCTCCTAAGTCTCTAAGCGCTTTTAGTCCTTTAGCGCCATCTTTACCCATACCAGTCAATATTATTCCTAAACAATCTTTTTCATTGAGATCGACTATCGAGTTATACATTACATCAACCGATGGTCTGTGGCGGTTCACCTTTTCACCATCATCTAGTACCGCCCAAAAATACCCTTCTTTTTTCTTTATTTTCATATGGTGGCTACCGGGTGCCAAATATGCAAAACCAGACTCTAAACGAGTAGATGACTGAATTTCTCTTACATTCACAATAGATTCTCTGTTAAGGCGCTTGGCATAAGAAGTCGAAAAGGCTTCCGGAATGTGTTGTGACATAACGATAGGCGGTAATCCTACAGGTAGTTGTGAAACAACCTCTCTGATTGCTTCTGTTCCGCCGGTTGAAGCTCCTATTGCAATTAGCTGATAAGGATAATTTTTGACGGATTTGGACTTGGTGGCAGACGTAAACTCTTTTTTCTCTAATGCCAATGTATTACAACTCGCTGCAGCAATGACTTTTCTGATCAGCTCTTCTGCTAGATCTGTCAACTTGTTTTTTACGTCACTACTCGGTTTTCCGATAAAATCAAACGCACCAAACTCAAGAGCTTCTAATGTGATATCTGCCCCTGCTTGAGTTAATGTTGAAATCATGATGACTGGCATAGGACGTAAGCGCATGATGTTTTTTAAAAAGGTAATGCCGTCCATTTTTGGCATTTCAACATCTAGCGTAATAACATCAGGAGAGTGTTTTTTGATTTTATCTCTTGCTTCTATCGGATCTTCGGCAGTGGCGACTACTTGAATATTGGGTGAACTGTCTAATATTTCTGTTAATAACACGCGAATAAAAGCGGAATCATCTACGATAAGCACTCTAATTATTTTGTCTGTTCGTTCAACTTCCATTCTCTAGCACTCTTAAGTTTTGAGTAATTGGTAAGTAAATCCAATTTAAAAAATAATTAATCAAACAATTCAATTTCGCCTGTATTTTCTTGATGAGTAATTTTATCAAAATAACTCACATCTCTGGTTTCAACAGTATTATTATGCTGATTGACTAGCTTTTTCATTTTCACTTTGCCTGTTTTAGGTAGATACATTATTTTACGAGGATGCTTTCCACCCACATCCTCCGCTAATAATTTTAATTTTTCTAGCGTTAAGTAGTCTTTGACAAAACTAATATTTTTTTTCCCAACATCTGTTACGCCTTTCATTACCCGTCCGCCGCCAAATATTTTGACTTCAAGACGTTCTCTTTTTCCACCATTTCGTAAAATGTCATTAATCATTTGCTCCATAGCAAAGTTTCCATATCGAGCAGCGTCTTCAGCTTCAACTAAACTAGCTGAATTATTTAACGGTAACATGAAATGATTCATTCCACCGATCCCTATTTTGGGATCTCTGATACATGCTGAAATGCAGGAGCCTAGCGTTGTACTAATAGCCTCGTTGTGACCTGTGACGTAATACTCGCCAGGTAGTATCTTGGCAGTTGGTAATTTACTATGCTTATCCCAATATCGATTAATATGTTTAAATTCATGCCAACACGAAGGCAAGTTATCTCGGTCATATCCAACAGCCATTATGAAACTACCTTTTTACCGAGCTTTCTAAAAATAGTTTTACCTTGCGCTTTAAATAGAGCGCTATTTTCACCCAGACTTTCAGAATGACCTAAGATTAAACACCCTCCCGGCTCTAATAAATCGTAATAGCGTTTAATGAGTTTTCTTTGGGTTTCTTTATCAAAATAGATCAATACATTTCGGCAAATAATGAGTTGAAAAGGTCCTTTAATCGGCCACTCTTGCATCAAATTAAGTTGCTTAAAAGTAATTAGATTTTTGAGTTTTGGTGAGACCTGTTTTTGATTGGATGTACATTGGTCAGTTTGTTTAAACCACTTTAAATATTCATCGCCAATAGGCGTTAATTTGTCAACCGAATAAACACCTAGTTTGCCGGTCTCAATCACATTAGTGTCCAAATCAGTGGCTAAGATTTTAAAGTCAATATCCGAAGGTTTATTTTTTAAATGTTCCCAAATTATCGCAAGGGTATAAGGCTCTTCACCTGTGGAACAACCCGCGGACCAAAAGCGAATTCTTTTATGAGACTTAGCGAATAATTCTGGAAATAAAACATCATTGAGGTAATCAAAATGATGCTCTTCTCTAAAAAAATGGGTTAAATTAGTTGTGAGAGCATTAACAAATGCCAACTGTTCGTCTTTGTTTTTTGCTACAAAATCTAAATATTCGCAAAAACGATTAAAGCCATTAGCGCGTAATCGACGACCTAATCTGGAGTACACCATATCTTCTTTTCTGGCGGACAAACTAATACCAGAGACTTTGTAAATGATTTTTACAATTCTTTGAAAATCAGTGTTTGTGTACTCAAACTCTCTAACTTTTTGAGCTGCTTCAACAACTAGCATAGCAACTTTATCTCCCTATAAACTGCTACTAAAACTCTTCCCATTCATCGTCAGTTGATACATTTTCAGCTTTATTCGATTTAGTTAAAGGGCTCACTATTTTTTCGTTTCTGACACCATTCTCACTACCGGTTTTAAAGAAACTCATCAGTTCTAACATATTGCCAGCTTGTTCAGTTAGCGCTTCTGCGGCAGCCGCGGCCTCCTCTACTAGCGCAGAGTTTTGTTGCGTCATTGCATCCATTTGAGTCACTGCTTGGTTGACCTCTTGAATACCATTAGATTGTTGTTGACTCGCATTGGCGATGTCACCCACCAGCCCGGTGACATTTCGAACAGAGTCAACAATTTCAGATAATTTTTGACCTGAGTCATTGACTAATTCAGTCCCTTGATTCACTTTATCAACGCTATTACTTATTAGCTTTTTAATGTCTTTAGCGGCACTTGCACTTCTTTGCGCTAAGTTTCTAACTTCTGCAGCAACCACCGCAAACCCTCTTCCTTGATCGCCAGCTCTAGCTGCTTCAACCGCCGCGTTAAGTGCCAACAAATTCGTTTGAAATGCTATTTCATCAATCACTCCAATAATGTCTGAAATTTCTCTAGACGCGTTATTAATTTCCTTCATTGCAATTACAGCTTGTTCCACTACTTCACCACCAGACTCAGCTTGTTTCATAGTCGCTTCACTAAGGCTGCTCGCTTTTTTAGCAGCATCTGAATTTTCTTTTACGGTTGAGGTTAACTCTTCCATACTCGATGCAGTTTCTTCTAAACTTGATGCTTGTTCTTCGGTGCGTTGACTTAAATCCGTGTTGCCTTGTGAAATTTCACGTGAAGAAGTAGAAACCGAACTCGACGCTTCCATTATTTCACCTACCATATTTCGAAGATTTTCCAACGTCGTATTAATCGAATTTTGAAGTTCTTTAAATTGCCCCGAATAATCGCCTTCCATTGTTTTTTGTAAATTGCCGGCAGCCATTTCAATTAATACCGATTGACAGTTTTGTAATGGCTCGCCAACGGTATCTAACATAGTATTAATAGATTCTGATAAATTTTTCATAAATCCATCATATTCATCGGCATTAATACGTGTGTCCAATTTTCCTTGCACGGCGTCACTAATCAAATTTTCGACTTGTGTTTGCGCATTGACAATTTCAGTTTCATCTGTCCATTGCACGGCGGTCCCTAAATGATTATTTTCTTCATCAAAAAGCGCAATTGCTGTAAGACCAAAAGTTAATTCGCCTAACGAAATTTGAGTAGAATAAGGTAAGTTCTCGGGTTTTAATAGATTGCGTTGATGTGCTGGATTTCTATGAAAGCTATCAAAATTAGTGCCAATACACGAGTCGACAGAAAAGTTAGGTAAGACACCTTGAATTGAAGTCTCTCTTCTACTTAACATTGAGACTAAAGACGGATTCATATAGTTAATCACACCATCTTCATCTGCCATCATTAGATTAGTTGTCATTCCTTGTGTTGCTGAAACTAATCGTCCAATTTCAGTTTGTGCATTTACTTGTTCTGTTATATTTTCCCATTCTAAACTTGAACCCACATACTCATTATTATGGTCCATAATTGCCGCCACATTTAATCTTACCGTCTGATCACCTAGCTTTATGTTAGTTTGGTATGGCAAGTTGGCTGGGTCATCCAGTATTTTACGTTGATGCGCGGGGTTGCGATGGAAATCATCAATACATTTACCCATCATGTAGTTTCTGTCTGCACGAAAATCTGACCAAATATTTTTCATTACAGCCTCTAAAGACTCGAGTAACCTTTCTGAAGCAGGATTTAAATAGGTAATAACTAAATCTCTATCAACCATCATGGTTGCAGTTCCTGAACCTGCAAAAGCTCCCTGCATTCTAGTTGCTTCATGAAATAGCTTTGTTTGCTCGGTTATATCTGTCGCGTACTTCACCACCTTTGTAGGTTTGCCACTTGCATCAAAAATTGGATTGTAAGAAGCTTGAATCCAAATTTCATTTCCGCTTTTAGTGATTCGCTTAAACTCGCTAGAAAAATATTCTCCCTTCGCTAACGTGTCCCAGAATTTCTTATACTCGCTACCTTCTCTTTCAATTTCATCGACAAACATTCGATGATGTTTTCCAACGATCTCATCTAATTGATAACCAAGTGTCACTAAAAAGTTTTCATTTGCAGTGACAATTGTGCCATCCACATTAAATTCAATGACTGCTTGAGATCGACTAATAGCTTCTATTTTTCCGGCACTGTCAATATTTTCTAGCTTTTGTTCTGTAATGTCGGTAGCAAACTTAACTACTTTTTTAGGCTTTCCTTTAGAGTCAAATATAGGATTGTAAGAAGCTTGAATCCAAATATCCTTGCCACTTTTTGTGACTCTTTTAAACTCTTTGGAGAAAAACTCGCCTTTTGCCAAAGTCTTCCAAAAATCTTTATACTCTGCACTTTCTCTTTCTTTTTGCTCTACAAATAAACTGTGATGCTTTCCGACTATTTCATCTAATTGATAACCTAGTACGCTCAAAAAATTATCATTGGCGGTTATTATTGTTCCGTCTAGTTCAAACTCAATAACGGCTTGCGAACGATTAATGGCGTCAACAACTCCTTCAAGCTCTTGTTGATTTTCTATATCGTTAGAGCCGTTACTTTTTTTTGCATTGCTCTTTGAATTATCTGACTTGGATGTAGACATTTCTTTTTTCTCCTAGTGTTTCTCAATTTGTTCGACTAGTTTTTCAACTTTAATTTCAATGTTAATATTTTATTAGTTAACTAGTTAATTCTTCTAAATTTATTAGTTTTTCAATATCCAAAATAATGATCATTGAATTTTCAATTTTGGTTAAACCTTTGATATATTTTGTGTCGATATTGCTTCCCATTCTAGGTGCTTTTTTCAACTCTTCTAAACTAATATCATAAACATCTGCAACCGCATCAACGACTATTCCTATTATGCAATATTGATCGCTGTCGGACATTTTGGTTTGTAAAATAATAACAACGGTAGTCGCTGTGTAAGTTGCATCTGGATATTTGAATCTCATTCTTAGATCAATAATGGGTACTATCGTCCCTCGCCAGTCTATAACGCCTCGAATATAATCTGGCGTGTTAGGCATTGGTCGTGGCTCCACCCAAATATGAATTTCTTGTACCGCTAAAATATCAACGCCATACTCATCATTCCCCATCCGGAATGTAAGAAATTGTTGTTCTAAATTCTGGGAGTTGCCCATCAAGTTAGATTTTTTTTCGGCTGTCTCAACCATTTGATACTCCTGCATATGGATGATTGATTAATTCTAAATCTAACAAACTATTAAGTTCTAACAGTGTCACCGCATGATCATCAATGGTCATTACACCGGCGGTAAATCTTGAGTCTATACCACTGCCATAATCGGGAATTTCAGATATTTCAGATTCCTGAAAATTAAATACATCGGACACACCATCAACAACACATCCCATTAGCCTTTCTTTTGCGCCATTAACAACTTTTAATATCACAATCACAGTAGTTTCAGAATAGGAAAAATTTTTAAAACTAAATCGTTTACGTAAATCCATCACCGGCACAATGGTTCCACGTAAATTCAACACACCTTTCATAAAAACGGGTGCGTTGGGTAAAAATGTCGGTTGATCCCATCCTCTTATTTCTTGAACGCTTAAAATATTCACAGCAAACTCTTCACCACCAACATCAAAACTTAAAAATTGACTGCCTTTGTTCTCCTCACTTTCTTGCATTTCTAGAACAGAAGTATCTCCGCTTTGCTGTTGAAGAATATCGTGTAGTTCTGCACTCATAAATATTTACCTTTCTTATTCCTAGGCCACTTGTTCTCGTTTTTGGCTTGCTCGTTCAGACGCCCGTTTGGATAAACCCACTATGTCTAAAATAAGTGATACTCGCCCGTCGCCTAAGATTGTTGCGCCTGATACACCTTGAATGCATTTGTAGTGACTTTCTAAACTTTTAATCACAACTTGTTGCTGCCCGAGCAACTCATCGATTTTAATTGCAATTTTTCTATTCTCTCCTTCGACTATTGCAATGAGACCATCATTTGTTGTTTGTTTTTCTGTTTTAATTTCAAACTCATTACGCAAATCAACTATTGGAATATATTCATTGCCATTTTTATAGACCTGCATATCACCTGCAATCTTGGTAATTTTTATGCCAGTCAATGGGATTGACTCAACTATTGAGGCTAACGGAATAACATAAACTTCATTAGCAGATCGAACCAGCTGTCCGTCTAGAATTGCCAAAGTTAGAGGTAATCTAATTGTAAATGTTGTGCCTTTTCCTAGCTCTGACGCGATGTCTACGCTACCACCTAAATTATTGATGTTTCGCTTTACGACGTCTAAACCAACCCCTCTTCCAGACACATCACTTACCACTTCCGCAGTCGAAAACCCGGGCTCCATAATTAAGCCAACAATTTGTTCTTCTGGAATTTCTATTCCATCTTCAATTAAGCCTTTTTCAACGGCTTTGGCGTAAATAATTTCATGGTTAATACCACCACCGTTGTCCTTAATTTCGATGATA
>JBMYPE010000065.1:0-7895 GCA_049600015.1 Kangiellaceae bacterium | reverse complement strand
AACGCTTCGCAAAAGAAATTTTAGGTGTTGTTGATAGTTTGGAAAAAGCGCTTGAGCTTCCTGCGGAAGATGCAGCACTCAAATCAATGCGAGATGGTATAGAGCTTACTTATAAACTAATGGTCGATACTTTAAAGAAATTTAAGATTGAACAAATTTCACCATTGGGTGAAAACTTTGATCCTGCTTTTCACGAAGCCATGGTGATGCAAGAAAGCGATGAGCACGATGCAAATACAGTCATGATGGTCATCCAACCGGGTTATCAATTGAACGGCAGATTAATCAGGCCTGCCAGAGTAATAGTGGCAAAAGGCAAAACCGCCTCAATTGATGAAAATGCATAAAAAATAAACAATTTCATCTTGAATTAATTTAGCTAGCCCCCAGATAAAGGGCAAGTCAACAAAACACTTATTTAAATGCTTTTGAAAAGATTGAATTAGTCAGATTTCAAAAAGCTAACTTAACAAATTTTGGAGAAATACCATGGGAAAAATAATTGGAATCGATTTAGGCACAACTAACTCTTGCGTATCCGTTTTAGATGGAAAAGATTCACGAGTCATTGAAAATGCAGAAGGCGCAAGAACCACTCCGTCAATCGTTGCTTACGCAGAAGATGGCGAAATATTAGTTGGTCAATCTGCAAAACGTCAAGCAGTCACAAACCCTACTAATACTTTATTTGCAATTAAGCGATTAATAGGTCGCCAGTTTGATGATCGAGTGGTGCAAAAAGACATTGAAATGGTGCCATATAAAATTGTGAAAGCAGACAATGGTGACGCATGGGTTGAAGGTAATGGTAAAGCAATGGCTCCACCACAAGTCAGCGCTGAAGTTCTTAAAAAGATGAAGAAAACCGCAGAAGATTTCTTGGGTGAAACAATCACTGAAGCAGTTGTAACTGTCCCTGCTTATTTTAACGACTCACAGCGTCAAGCCACTAAAGATGCCGGAAAAATCGCTGGTTTAGAAGTGAAGCGTATTATCAATGAGCCAACAGCAGCGGCATTAGCTTACGGAATGGATAAAAGTAAAGGCGATAAAACCATCGCAGTTTATGATTTAGGTGGCGGAACATTTGATATTTCAATCATCGAAATCGCAGAAATGGATGGTGAGCATACTTTCGAAGTGTTATCGACTAATGGTGATACATTCTTAGGTGGTGAAGATTTTGATATGCGTGTCATCGAGTTCTTAGTGGATGAATTTAAAAAGGAAAGCGGTATTGATTTAAATAATGATCCTCTTGCTCTTCAGCGTTTAAAAGAAGCGGGCGAAAAAGCAAAAGTAGAACTTTCTTCTAGCGCTCAAACTGATGTGAACTTACCGTACATTACTGCTGATGCAACCGGACCTAAGCATTTAAATATTAAATTAACTCGCGCAAAATTAGAGTCATTAGTTGAAGACTTAGTAGAGCGCACACTAGCACCGCTACAAACTGCCATTAAAGATGCAGGTTTAAATGTATCGGATGTTGATGATGTTATCTTGGTTGGCGGTCAAACACGTATGCCTAAAGTTCAAGAAGCGGTAACAGACTTCTTTGGCAAAGAGCCAAGAAAGGATGTAAA
Organism: Kangiellaceae bacterium; assembly: GCA_049600015.1. Taxonomy (GTDB): domain Bacteria; phylum Pseudomonadota; class Gammaproteobacteria; order Enterobacterales; family Kangiellaceae. The sequence continues at coordinate 6,309 of JBMYPE010000065.1, read as the reverse complement.
CCCTGATGAAGCAGTTGCAATGGGTGCATCAATTCAAGGTGCGGTATTAGCGGGTGATGTCACAGACGTATTATTGTTAGATGTCACTCCTTTGTCTCTTGGTATCGAAACCATGGGCGGTGTGATGACTAACTTAATTGATAAAAACACCACTATCCCAACAAAGGCAAACCAAGTTTTCTCTACAGCAGAAGATAATCAAGGTGCGGTGACAGTTCATGTTTGTCAGGGCGAACGTAAGATGGCGGCGCAGAACAAGTCACTTGGTAAATTTGATTTAAGTGATATTCCACCAGCACCACGTGGAACGCCACAAATCGAAGTAAACTTTGATATCGATGCAAATGGTATATTGAACGTTAGTGCAAAAGATAAAGCGACTGGAAAGGAGCAATCAATCGTGATTAAAGCATCTTCTGGATTGTCGGATGAAGAAGTTGAAAAAATGATTCGCGATGCAGAAGCTCATGCAGAAGATGATAAGAAATTCCAAGAAATGGTAGAAGTTAGAAACCAGGCGGATGGCTTAATTCATGCAACTAAGAAAACTATGGGTGAAGAAAAAGTTACTTTTGAAGATGGTGAAAAAGAAGCGATTGAGCAAGCGATTAAAGATTTAGAAGAAGCACTTAAAGGTGATAGCATCGAAGATATTAAAGCTAAAACTGAAGAGTTAACTAAATCGTCTCAAAAAATGGCTGAACGTATGTATGCTGCGGCGCAAGCTGAAGCAGGTCAAGCTCAAGGTGCACCAGGTGATCAGCCACAAAGCGAAGAGTCAAATGCAAATGATGATGTAGTTGACGCTGAGTTTGAAGAAGTGAAGGATGATAAAAAGTAATATTTTAATCAAACTTATGTTTTAAATGACGCGGGGGCTTACCCCGCGTTCTTGATCTACAAGAAAGAGAAAAAGCATGTCACAAAGAGATTATTACGAAGTTCTTGGTGTTAGTAAATCTGTCGATGATAAAGAGCTAAAAAAGGCGTATCGCCGTTTAGCTATGAAGCATCATCCAGATCGAAATCCTGATTCTAAAGAGGCTGAAGCTAAGTTTAAAGAAGCCAAACAAGCCTATGAAATTCTTAACGATCCACAAAAGCGTCAAGCTTATGATCAATACGGGCATGCCGGCGTTGATCCTAGCCAAGGCGGATTTGGTGGCGGTGGTCAGCAAGGTAATTTCAGTGATATTTTTGGTGATGTGTTCGGAGACATATTTGGCGGCGGAGGCGGCGGTGGTCGTGGTGGTCGCCAAAGGCAAAGACGAGGCTCGGATCTTCAATACAATTTAGAGTTGAGTTTAGAAGACGCGGTAAGAGGACTTAAAAAGAACATTAAAATTCCTACTTATGTTGATTGCGAACCTTGTAGCGGAAGTGGTGCTAAAAAAGGGTCTAGCTCAAGCCAATGTGGAACTTGTAAAGGTGCAGGGCAAGTAAGAATGCAGCAAGGCTTCTTCTCAGTGCAACAAACTTGCCCAAGCTGTAATGGACAAGGAACGGTGATTAAAGATCCTTGTAAAAGCTGTTCCGGAGAAGGACGAGTTCGTAAAGAGAAAACTTTGTCTGTAAAGATTCCTGCGGGAGTGGATACCGGCGACCGAATTCGACTAACAGGCGAGGGCGAAGCGGGTGGTGCTGGCGCAATCGCCGGTGATTTATACGTCCAAGTCCATGTAAAAGATCACGCTATTTTTGATAGAGATGGTGAGCATCTTTATTGTGAAATGCCCATTAGTTTTAAAACTGCTTGTGTCGGTGGTGAATTAGAAGTGCCTACATTAGATGGGAAAGTAAAATTGAAAGTTCCAGCAGAAACGCAAACTGGCAGAATGTTTAGAATGCGAGGCAAAGGTATTTCTCCTATGCGCGGCGGTATGCGAGGCGATTTATTATGTCGCGTGGTAGTTGAAACACCAGTGAATTTAAATAAAGAACAAAAAGCCAAGCTGACTGAATTTGATGATTATCTAAACGGAAGCAAAAAACAACATAGTCCAAAATCAAGTAACTGGTGGACAGGTGTAAAATCTTTTTGGGATGAAATGACTCAGTAGTCATAAAAATAATTTACCACGGAGGCACAGAGGGTGAGGAGGAAATAGGCTGAATAATTCAGTCGGTTCCATCTGTTCAGCCCACTTAACCCTTTTAATGCCTTAGTTGTCAGATGTTTTGGTATTGATTCAATATCTAACCCAATACCAAAACCGGCCTAACTTTTCATGCAAAGCTAAGTGGCTTTCAAAAAGAGCCTTTGCTGAAGGAAGGTAGTCTAGCCAATCAGTCGCCTCTGTTTCAAAAACAGTGGGAGCTGGGATGACGATTAATCCAGTTTTTTCAAACTCTATTTTTGCTCGTTGCATGTGAGCGGCATGAGTCACTAGCAAAATTTCGGAAATCTCATTTTCTTTTAATATTTTCGCGGTTAGTTGAGCATTCTCAGCAGTATTTTTGCTTTCTGTTTCTATCCATTTTGGCGGCACGTTAAATGCTGAAAGCATGGTGTCATTCATCAATACGCTCTCGGCCGTCGCTTCGCCTTTTACGCTACCACCAGAAAGTAATATTGGAAAATTAAGTTTTCTATGCAGCCAAGCGCCATATTGAAGCCGCTGCAGAGTCATTCGGCTGACCGTATCGATTTCACCGTACTCGGGTGCTGAACTTCTCCTCCCACCAGCTAAAATAACAATCGCTATATCTTCTCTTTCTTGTTTTTCAAATGTTTTAATTTGCTTTAGCGTAAGAAATTGATCGGTTTGTAAACTGATTGTTAGTTTTTTTGAAACTACTGGTAGGCTAAACAATACAAAGGTGATGATAGCGCTTGTAACTAAAATTTTGGCGAAAAGTTTGTATTTTTTTAAAAGAAGTAAACCACTCAAGCCAAGCAGTAGGTTGACTCCCGGCGGCAGTAATAGCAAATTTGCCAATTGGCTCAAAACGGTTTCTAATGACATTCATTTTGCATCCTGAGTGATCGCAGGTTTGAATTATACATGAAATGTGTTTTTAGGGTTTTGCTGCGGAACCTAAGAGAAAAGAAAGCCCGTAGCTCTATTTAATTCTCTTAACTTTGGCGGAAGCATTCAAACCTTCTACTTTGGCGTTGAAAGAACCTAAAAATCCTCGTGAAATGGTAATTGAGGGGTTTTGCATTTTTTTATAGCCTGGTCGACCGCTAAGCACTTTCCAAACCTGCCCATTTTTTAACTGAAGTTTCATTCCCTTTTCCCAGGATTTGAATTCGCCAACGATAGAAGATTTAATAGATTCATCTGCATTCTTTAATTCCATTCCAAAATCACTTGAGGGTGGTTTAGTGTTAGTCGGAGTTTCTTTTTGTTTTTGTGCTTTAGGTAATTGGTTCACTTTATTCGTTTGAACCGCTTGTGTTGGAACAGGTGGTGTTTCTGCGGTTGTTTGATTTAGCACTCTTTCGTCAGGTTGAATATTTTTCACAAGCTCATCAAAACAACTCAACCTCTCTAATACAGACTCGATGTTTTTACATTCCAACAAACCACTTTTTAAATCTGCTTTTGCAAAGGATAAATTTATCGAAAATAAAATAATAGCGATTAGTAAATTTTTCATATTATGACTCTTCTGTAGATTTCTTTTTACCCATGACCGCAAAAATTAATCCAAGTTCAAATAATGCCCACATGGGAATAGCCAGCAATATTTGTGATATGACATCCGGTGGAGTTAACAGCATTCCAATCACAAACACACCAACTATCACGTAAGGTCGTTTTTCTTTAAGGCTTTCAACACTGGTTAAGCCAGACCAAATCATTAATATAGTTGCTACTGGTATTTCAAACGCAAGCCCGAATGCAAAAAACATTTTTATGACTACATTTAGGTAACTACTAATGTCTGGCAAGACTTGTATCCCTTCAGGTCCTGCGGAGGTTAAAAACGCCCATGCGAGTGGAAAGACCACAAAGTAAGCAAAGGCTAACCCCAAATAAAATAATAGAATACTGGAAAATAACAGTGGATAAGCAAATCGCTTTTCATGACGATACAGCCCAGGAGAAACAAATCCCCAAGCTTGGTGCAAAATATAAGGCATTGCCACAAAGACAGAAAGTACCGCGGTCATTTTAAAAGGGGTTAAGAAAGGTGAGATGATGTCAGTCGCAATCATATTTGATTGCTCAGGCAAGTGAGCCATTAACGGTGCTGAGAGCAAAAGATAAATATCATTTGCCCAATAGATTAACCCGACAAAAACAAATATAACCGCTAAAACCATTCGTAAGAGTCTATCTCTTAACTCTAACAGGTGGGAGATTAGGGGCATTTCTGAGTCTGCGTTCGTTTTTTCCTCAGTCATGCTTTGAGTCCTTATCAGAACTAACTTTATTCGAAGCCTCTATATCTTTATCGTTGGAATGACTTATCTCTGGTGTATTAGTGTCTGAACTATTCAGATCATTTTGAAATTGTTGAGAGATACTATTAGATTCATTGAGAATGGAATTCGCATTTTCATTTAAAGCATTTTGAGTTTCTTCTAGACTACTTTTTAACTCATTAATACCAGCTTCTTGTTCAATTTTTTCTTTTTGTTCTTTGAGTTGTTGTTGTAATTCTTGAACTTTAAGCTCGCGATCAATTTCGGTTTTGACAGATTCAAAGCTTTGTTTGGCTTTTGCTACCCAAAGTCCAACCGTTCTCGCTGCTTTAGGTAATCGCTCAGGCCCCAAAACGATCAAAGCAATAATCCCTATTAAAAGGAGCTCTAAGAATCCCATATCAAACATTGATTTGAGGTCCTTCTATTACTTAGTGGTTTCTTTATCAGCTTCTTTTGTTGACTCAGTTGATTCTTTTACCACTTCACCTTCAATGATTTTAGATTCTGAGTCTGTCTTGTCTTTTGATGGTTCGTCATCTCCACTCACTGCTTTTTTAAACCCCTTTAGTGCTCCACCTAAGTCGCCACCTATATTTTTAAGGCGTTTAGTACCGAATAACAAAATGACAATCACTAAAATGATAATTAAACTTGGCATACTGATCATGATTTACTCTCTTAACATTAATTAATATTTTTATTGCTTATTCATTTAAATAACGCAAAATCTTACACAAATGGCAAGTTACTTTTACTTAAATTACCTAGCAAATGAATGTGAAGGTGAAAAACTTCTTGTCCACCACCTTTTCCGGTATTAATGATGGTTCTAAACCCATTTTCAAGCTCTTGCTCCAGAGCAAGCTTAGGTAACAATAACATCATTTTACCCATTAAAGCGTGATCTTCTGGTAACAAATCATTTAATCCAATGATGTGTTTTCTAGGAACTACTAATAAGTGCACGTCGGCTTTTGGTGCGATATCTTTGAAAACGATCACATCCTCGTCTTCGTAAACCTTGCTTGATGGGATCTCGCCTTTTTCAATTTTGCAGAATAAACAATTATCCATAAATTTTACTCGATTAAACGGATTATTTGAATGATAACAAAAAACTCGCCGCTGATAAGCTAAGCAATGCTTGTTCGATCCAAATAAAGTCAATAATTGTATTAATTTCGGGCACAACGGCCAAAATCATAAAGCTCAATCCAATTATTGCCCATCTAACACGACGCCCAGTTTTTGCTTGAGAAGATTTTAGTTGGTCAATTGAATCAATTAATTTCTGTTGCTGTGTGGCTTGCCCCTGATTGGCGTTTAATAACGCACTTATCTTATCGGGCATTTCGGGCAATTCTTGGATCCAGTGGGGAGCTCTGTCTTTCAGTTTTTTGTATATGGCCTTGGCGCCGTAATTATCAGCTAACCAAGTTTTTAAAAAGGGCTGAGCGGTTTCCCATAAATCTAACTGCGGATAGAGTTGACGACCTAAACCTTCTATATAAAGAAGTGTTTTTTGTAGAAGCACTAACTGAGGCTGAACTTCCATTTCAAACCGTCTTGCTGTTTGAAAAAGTTGTACTAAAAAATGCCCAAAAGAAATATCTTCTAGCGATTTACCAAATATAGGCTCACAAGCCACTCGAATGGCTGACTCAAATTCTTCAATGGAAATGTTTTTGGCCACCCATCCTGACTGCACATGAAGCTCAGCAATTTGTCGGTAATCTCGGTTAAAAAATGCGACAAAGTTTTGCGCCAAATATCGTTTATCTGATTCATTGAGAGTTCCCATTATTCCGCAATCAATCGCAACATAAGTCGGGTTATCTAAATCACTAATATCAACAAAAATATTGCCTGGATGCATATCTGCATGAAAATAACTATCTCTAAATACTTGAGTGAAGAAAATTTCAACGCCA
>JBMYPE010000064.1:0-7913 GCA_049600015.1 Kangiellaceae bacterium | reverse complement strand
GAGTGTACTGCGTATAAGAAATTATTTGTGCTAAAAAAATGGCTCCGTAAAACCAAAACCAAGATATTCCTAGAACAGTGAGAAAAACAACTCGGTTAGTACCTAAAAAACGTAAATTTTTAATTGTTTCAGAATACAAATTCCAGTTTATTTTAAGGCTTGGCTCTACAGGCGGTGTATTAGGAATTGAACGACTAGTCCAATAACCTATGACCGAAAATAATAATAGCGTAGCGGATAACCAAACAGCTGAATTAGGAATATCACCTAGCCAACCGCCGACAATTGTCCCGATTAATATCGCTAAAAAAGTACTCGATTCAATGAGTCCATTTCCCCCAACTAACTCTTCTTCATTTAAGTGTTGAGGGAGTAAACCATATTTGATTGGACCAAAAAATGTTGATTGTGTACCCATCAAAAATAAAACACCAATTAGTAACTCAAAGTTGTTTAGGTACAATCCGAGAGTAGCCAATGCCATAACTAGTATTTCAGCTATCTTAACAAAGCGAATACTCTTAGATTTTTCAAATTTTTCTGAAAGTTGTCCGGCTACTGCAGAAAATAGCAAGAAGGGTAAAATGAAAACGACCGCAGCGGCGGTAACAAGTAACTTGTTATCCATTCCAAAGGCACTTACATTTTGAAAACCAATCATAATTACCAAAGCATTTTTAAACACATTGTCATTCAACGCACCCAATGCTTGAGTTAAGAAAAAAGGTAAAAACCGGCGCTGTTTTAATAACGCAAATTGATTAGGTTCTTTATCTAAGTTTTGCTCAGTATTTAAAATAGTTTCTTTTGACATAACAATTCACTTTATTTTGGGTTTTAATTTTAAACCGGCTTTAGCCAGTTATAAAAATTAACACGCTGCTCTGTAAACTGACTATCACACATCCTAAACTAGTGATGCAAGCGTGGCGCGAGTTAGTCTGGTATTTTAATACACTCAGTATTATATCTTTATACTTGATGAATTTAACGCTCATAGATAATCTCATTAGTGTTATCTAAAAGAGTTATTTGATCCACCTTAGCACTATCTAGTATGCTTAAACGACTGATATTAAACAATGAATTGTCCAAGGTATGACAGATCCAACTCAATTAAACGAATTATTCTATCAAGCTGGCACCTTAATGTTAGTGGGAATGGCATTTGTTTTTGCATTTTTGATGTTAATGATTTTTGTTGTTCAAAACATCATTACTCCGCTCGGCAAAAAGTACGACGAAAAAAATCTGCTATCAAATACTCAAGCTAAACCAACAGATGATGTTTCCCCTCAAATGATTGCCGCCATTAGCGCAGCGGTTAAACAATATCGTTCAAATAAATAAAATGATTCTCTATAAACTTTAATATTAAATAATCTTAAAACAAATTCTCTCAAATAAGATAACGGAATTACTCATGTCGCAAGAAAACACCAACAAACTCGGAATCACAGAATTAGTTCTACGGGACGCGCACCAATCATTGTTTGCTACTCGTTTACGATTGGAAGATATGCTACCCATAGCGCCTTTACTTGATGAAGTTGGATTTTGGTCAATTGAATCTTGGGGCGGTGCTACATTTGATTCTTGTATTCGTTATTTGGGAGAAGATCCTTGGGAGCGCATACGGCTTTTGAAAAAAGCCATGCCAAAAACTAAGCAGCAAATGCTATTTAGAGGGCAAAACATCCTTGGTTATCGCCATTATGCCGATGACCTTGTAGAAAAATTTGTAGAAAGAGCTCATATCAATGGTGTTGATGTTTTTCGAATATTTGACGCCATGAATGATGTGAGAAATATGGAAACAGCAATCAAATCAACTGTTAAAGTGAATGCTCACGCACAAGGAACATTGAGTTATACATTAAGCCCAGTCCATAATCTAGAAGGCTGGCTAACCATGGCTAAACAACTTGAAGATATGGGCGCTCACTCACTCTGCATAAAAGACATGGCCGGATTACTGAAACCCTATGCCGCAGAAGATTTAATTGGAAAACTAAAAGAAACCGTTGAAATCCCTATTTCATTGCATTGTCACGCCACTACCGGCTTGAGCGTTGCCACTCATATGAAAGCAATTGATTCGGGAATCGATGTGATAGACACAGCTATATCTTCTATGAGTATGACTTATGGCCATTCGCCAACAGAATCTATTGTTTCTATAGTGGAAGATACAGCAAGAGATACAGGTTTAGATCTCGCCAAACTCGCCGAAGTGGCTGCTTACTTTCGCGATGTTAGAAAGAAATACGCGCAATTTGAAGGCAGCTTAAAAGGGGTGGATGCTCGAATATTATTGGCTCAAGTACCCGGCGGCATGTTAACCAACATGGAAAACCAATTGAGAGAGCAAGGAGCAGAAGACAAATTAGACGAAGTTCTGCAAGAGATACCTAGAGTTAGAAAGGACTTAGGTTATATTCCTCTTGTGACACCCACCTCACAAATAGTCGGTACACAAGCTGTGTTGAACGTGCTCACAGGTGAACGCTATAAAAGTATTACAAAAGAAACCGCTGGCGTATTAAAAGGTGAATATGGAAAAACCGCCGCAGAGGTTGATAACGAACTTCAGCAAAAAGTATTAGATGGTAATCAAGCAATCACTTGCAGACCCGCCGACAACCTAAAACCAGAAGTTGAAACTTTGACCAATGAATTACTAGAAAAAGCAAAACAAGATAACATTAAATTGGCGGATGAAGTGATAGATGATGTTTTAACCTATGCATTATTCCCTCAAATTGGTTTAAAGTTCTTAAGTAATAGAAATAACCCCGATGCTTTTGAGCCTGCTCCTAGCATTGAAAACCAAGCATCAAAAGTAGCAATTCCTGATTCTCCACCTAACCAAGTGGTTGCTGAAAGCTATAACGTCACCGTTGATGGTAAAACTTATCAAGTGGAAGTTGCACCAGGCGGAGAAGTTACGCATGTTGTCTCGACTAACTCCAATGAGGCTCGTTCCACACCACCCTCCTCCAAACCTAAAGCAGCGGGCGGACAACTCACATCACCATTATCTGGCAACATTTTTAAACTTCTAGTAAATCCCGGTGACAGTGTTAAATCTGGCGATCTCGTCATAATTCTAGAAGCAATGAAAATGGAAACTGAAGTGCGAGCCATGAGCGATGGCAACGTCAGCAACTTATTGGTGAAAGAAGGTGATTCTGTATCCGTAGGACAAGCCTTAATTCAGTTTGATTAATTAAAATAAAACCAACCACTGAGCAAATACATGTTAGAAATACTCAACACATTATGGCTGTCAACAGGCCTGCACAATTTTGAGCTAGGTCAAGTCATTATGATGGCTGTCGGTTGCGGACTATTATATTTAGCCATCGCGAAACGCTTTGAGCCATTATTACTGTTGCCTATGGGATTTGGTGCAATCTTAACCAATATTCCAATCGCAGGTTTTACAGAAGTCGGTGGTCTATTAAATTACATTTATTATGCAGGCATCGATACCGGCGTATTTCCATTGCTCATTTTTATGGGTGTAGGCGCAATGACTGATTTTGGCGCTTTAATCGCTAATCCAAAAATGCTGCTACTGGGAGCCGCGGCGCAGTTTGGAATATTCGCTACACTTTTTGGAGCCATTGGACTCAATTTAATTCCCGGGATAGAGTTTTCAATACAAGACGCTGCCGCCATCGCTATTATCGGCGGAGCTGATGGACCGACCGCTATTTTCCTTGCATCAAAATTAGCCCCCGAACTACTAGGTGCCATCGCAGTCGCAGCATACTCCTACATGGCGTTAGTCCCCATTATTCAGCCACCAATTATGCGAGCATTAACAACAGAGCAAGAAAGAAAAATTGAAATGGCTCAATTAAGAGAAGTGGGTAAATTGGAGAAAATGATATTCCCGTTAGCAGTCCTGTTGTTAACCATATTCTTTTTACCCACTGCAACACCTCTGGTTGGTATGTTTTGTTTTGGTAACTTAATGCGAGAGTCAGGCGTCGTTGAACGTTTAAGTTCCACCTCACAAAATGAGCTAATCAACATTGTTACCATCTTTTTAGGATTAGGCGTTGGTTCAAAACTAAGTGCAGATAAATTTTTAAATGTCGAAACACTTGGGATTTTAGCATTAGGTGCAGTTGCCTTTTCAATCGGTACAGCGACAGGTTTATTAATGGCAAAAATGATGAACAAATTTTCGAAAGATCCAATCAATCCTTTAATCGGTGCGGCTGGTGTTTCTGCTGTGCCTATGGCGGCGAGAGTTGCTAATAAATTAGGCTTAGAGGCCAACCCTCATAATTTTTTATTAATGCATGCCATGGGACCGAATGTGGCGGGGGTTTTAGGTTCCGCTGTAGCGGCTGGGGTTTTGTTGGCGTTAGTAGGTGGGTAGTTTTCGCTTTCGATAGCGCAGCCAAAGCTTGAAGAAAACTCAGAACTTTCAATTTGAATTCAAAAGGTTTACCTATTGTGACTTTTGAAAAAACCAAAAGTAACCAAAAGTTTTCCGTTGAGTATAGCTAGTTTTGAGGATGGGTTAAGTTCAAACAAACCTTTCCGCTCATCATTTGCTGACAGCGCCACTTTGGGTGAAAAAAGACTCGCCGGTGGAGCTGGCTCAAACAGTTTTTTCACTCGATCCAAAGTGACATGAATTCCATCGGTTCGCTATAAGGCCACTCGGGCGAAAGAGCGGTTTCCCAAGCGACTTATCGCGATTTAAAAACTCATATGTCAGCGATTAAGCAATAAGCTGTCTGAGCCAGTCTTTTCGGCGAGTTCTTATTGCGCGCTGACTTGCTCAATGTCAATTGGGAATGAATGGACAGCATAAATAATCAAGACCATAAAGAACGAGCGGTACTGAGCGAAAGCGTCCTTTTGGTTACTTTTGGGACGCAGGCCAAAAGTATCTCGCAGGAAAGCGTAGCGCTGCGAAACAAAAGCTTGAAGAAAACTCAAAACTTTCAACCTAAATTCAAAAGCTTTACCTATTGTCACTTTATGCGAAAAATTCACTTCTTAATTTGTGATTCATAAATCTCAATCCATTCCTCACAAGTCACTTTTGTCATTAACTCGCCAAAGAGATCAAAAGGAATAAACTCTGGCTTTTTTAGGCGGACACAACTCTTCCCCATATCAAGCTTATATTTACACTGTTTCCCGTATTCATCTACAAACCAATCTTTTAGCTCAGAATTAGCGTAAATTCCTGCGTGATAAAAGCCTATAAAGTTCTTTTGAATGCCTATATTTGCAAAAGGCAGAGGATCGCTTGGATTGCAATGATAGCCATTGGGGTAAACACTATGAGGCACATAATAACCAATCATTCCGTAGTTCAAACCTACCTCAAATCCTTTGGGTAAGTTGTTTACCACCACTTCATGTAGTTGTGAAAAATAAGGCTGTCTGTCTTTTGGCGCTTTAGCTAAGTAATCTTCTACACTTTCCGCTTCTATTCTCATAAAATTCCCCTTTAAAACTCTCGCAAAATTGAAAATAAATTAACATATTTTATGGTTATAAAATAGACAAAGGGGCTGTAGATCACTTAAAATGCTCCGATTTTGTCAAACACTGGCAAAAACATAAAAAACTATAGCGGAAGTCTAATTATTCTCGATGTTTGAGACATGTTTCTTCCGCTTTTTAATACCTACCGTTTGCTTTGAAGTCCTACGGTTGTTTACTCTCTTGGAGGTCGTCTTGCCCGAATATAGTCCAGCCTTACTTGTTTTAGAAGACGGCACTCAATTTATCGGAAAATCAATTGGAGCAGATGGAGAGTCTGTTGCTGAAGTCGTATTTAATACAGCCATGACAGGATACCAAGAAATTTTAACCGATCCGTCTTACGCCAAACAAATGGTGACTCTTACTTACCCTCACATAGGTAACACTGGTGTCAATCCCGAAGATGTAGAGTCTGAGTTTGTCTGGGCTGCCGGGTTAATTATTAGAGATTTACCGATTGTTTCCAGCAACTGGCGTACAACGCAAAACTTACAAGATTATTTAATTGATAATGAAGTTCAAGCAATCGCTGATATAGATACCAGAAAACTCACCCGAATTCTGAGAACAAAAGGCTCTCTAGCGGGCTGCTTAATTGCTGGCGCAGATGCACAAAAAGATGATGCTTATGAATTAGCGCTAGAAAAAGCAAAATCCTTTGCGGGATTAAAAGGCATGGATTTAGCCAAAGAAGTTTGTACAAAAGAAAATTACGTTTGGACTCAAAAAAGTTGGGATTTGGTTAAAGGACACACTAATCAAATGGATTCTGAAAAGCAGTATAAAGTAGTGGCTTTCGATTTTGGTGTTAAAAAGAACATTTTAAGAATGCTGACTGATCGAGGTTGCGATCTGACGATAGTTCCAGCGCAAACGTCTGCTGATGAGGTTTTAGCAATGAATCCGGACGGAATATTTTTATCGAATGGACCAGGAGATCCTGAACCCTGTGACTATGCAATATCTGCCATCAAAACTTTTTTAGAAAAAGAAATCCCAACGTTTGGGATTTGTTTAGGTCATCAACTATTGGCCATCGCATCTGGCGCAAAAACAGAAAAAATGAAATTTGGTCATCATGGCGCTAATCATCCAGTTGAAAATATTGAAAACAATACCGTTTTAATTACTAGCCAAAATCACGGATTTGCTGTGGATGAATCTTCCTTACCTGACAATATTAAAGTCACCCATAAATCATTATTTGATGGAAGCTTACAAGGTATCGAGCATATCTCAAAACCCGCCTTTGGTTTTCAAGGACACCCGGAAGCTAGTCCAGGCCCGCATGATGCAGCGCCACTTTTTGAACACTTTATTCAATTAATGCAAGATTATAAAAACGGGGTAAATCAATAATGCCAAAGCGTACCGACCTTAAAAGCATTCTCGTTTTAGGTGCTGGTCCAATTATCATTGGTCAGGCTTGTGAATTTGATTATTCTGGTGCGCAAGCATGTAAAGCACTCAAAGAAGAAGGTTATCGAGTTATTTTAGTTAACTCAAACCCAGCTACCATCATGACCGATCCCGAAATGGCAGATGCGACCTACATTGAGCCCATTCATTGGGAAGTCGTCGCAAAAATAATTGAGAAAGAAAAACCTGATGCAATATTGCCCACTATGGGCGGCCAAACAGCACTCAATTGCGCGTTAGACTTAGCCTCTCGCGGCGTTTTAAAAATTCATAATGTTGAAATGATTGGAGCCAATCGAGAAGCGATTGATAAAGCAGAAGATCGAGAAAAGTTCGCCGATGCCATGCGAAAAATCGGCTTAGATATGCCAAAAGCTGGAATAGCTCACTCTATTGAAGATGCACGAAAAGTTCAAAGTGAGGTTGGCTTTCCTTGTATTATCCGCCCGTCTTTTACTATGGGTGGAACAGGTGGCGGTATCGCATACAACCGAGAAGAGTTTGAAGAGATTTGTACTCGTGGACTTGAACTTTCTCCTACGACTGAATTACTAATTGATGAATCTTTAATTGGTTGGAAAGAATACGAAATGGAAGTCGTAAGAGATAAGAATGACAATTGCATAATCATTTGCTCTATAGAAAATTTAGACCCAATGGGTGTACACACAGGCGATTCAATTACTGTTGCGCCAGCACAAACTTTAACTGACAAAGAATATCAAATAATGCGTAACGCCTCACTGGCGGTTTTACGTGAAGTTGGCGTTGAAACTGGCGGATCAAATGTACAGTTTTCTGTGGACCCAAAAACGGGACGAATGATTGTTATCGAAATGAATCCGCGGGTATCTCGTTCATCTGCCTTAGCATCAAAAGCAACTGGGTTTCCAATTGCTAAAATCGCAGCGAAATTAGCTGTAGGTTACACCCTCGATGAACTACAAAATGATATTACTGGAGGCCGCACT
>JBMYPE010000063.1:0-8064 GCA_049600015.1 Kangiellaceae bacterium | reverse complement strand
ATAAACCTTTTTCTTTTCTTCTTCGGTTCCTTTCTCAAATAAATCAACTAACTTTAATACCGCAAACAAGCGGACTTCGTGATAATCGTTAGTTAAAAGCTTGAGTGATTGTTTTAGGTTGAGCTTTTTGAATTTTTTAACTTGTTGACGAATAACGGGTACGCGAACCCCTAAAAACTGATCACCCTCACCGTACTCTCCAGGGGCACTTTTGAAAAACCTTCCCGAATGTTCCGCGATTTTTGGATCGGCTAATCCTTGAAAGCATGCGAGAACCGACTCTACAGACGTTTCATTCATATTAGATTAAATATCCAACTCAACATCTGACAATAACCTTGTAGTACAAGTTAAAATTTGCCCTTGTTGGCGATATTCATCCGTCAATCCAGCTTCTACTTTGGTTTGAGTCTCGCCCGATAATTTAACCACATGACAAGCGCCACAGTTTCCACCACGACAACCAGAATCAATATTGACGTTTGCGGACTCTAATACATTTAACAATATATCGTCAGATGAAACATCTAACTCGATATTGGATTTTTTTAACTTCAGTGTAAATATCGGGTCAATTTTTGCTGATTCGATTTTATTTTCAGCATTTGCTTTTTTCTTCTTTCCACCAGGATCAAAAGATTCGTCATGGTAGTTTGTCATATCAAAATTAAGTGACTGTAAGCAAGTTTTCACTGACTCCATAAAACCCTCGGGACCACAACAAAAAATCGTTCTCTCATTAAGATCAGAAACCATGTCGGTTAAAGACGTAGCGTTAATTCGGCCTCTTTTACCTAACCAATTTTCTGACAGACCGGGTTGGGTACAAAATATTTCCGGTTTGAAACTTTCACTTTTTGCATCTAATAAAGCTATTTCTCGTCTAAAAATTATATCTTCTACACCCCTAACCCAATTCAAAAAGATAATATTTTTGTTTGGATCAGTATCGGACCAAAATCTGGACATGGACATCATTGGTGTAATACCAGACCCCGCTGAAATCAATAATACTTTATTAGCCTGAATGTCTAAGTTATTAAATCGACCAGCGGGTCCTCTCAATTCTATTTTTGATCCGCGTTTAATATTTTCGTGAAGCCAAGGTGAAACTGCTCCACCTTTTTCTTTCTTTATTGTTACTTCAAGAATGTGTGGCCGAGTTGGGCTTGATGCTATGGTGTACGAGCGATTATGTTTTTTGCCGTTGATTTCTAAATTCAAACCAATAAATTGGCCTGGTTTAAAATGAAATAACTGAGATTCATCCGCTTGGAACTGAAAAGTTTTAACATCGTGGGTTTCTTGAATAACATTAATACATGTAACCGGTGTTTTTCTTGTGTTCCAAGAAACTGCATTTTGTAATTCAGATAATTCGTTAATTAACATTTAAATCTCTACTGAAAACTTAAAAACATAAACATCTCTGCCACAGAGACGCAGAGCACAAATAAAGAACAAAAAATCACATTCTTTTCTTTTGAATTTACCGTCGTGTTCTATGTGTTTCTTTGGTAAAACTTATTGCGTCTACTCTTGCTCAACGCCCATATGCTTGAGGACCCCATCTAACTCATCTAGGCTGTTATAGGCAATCGTAATTTTTCCTTTTCCTTTTGTGCCATGCTGAATTTTGATTGGGGCACCAACTTTATCCGACATTCTTCTTTCCAACTGTTCAATATGTGGATCAACTTGGTTTTTACTCGTTTTTGATTTAACTGGATTTGCTGTTACTCGCACTAATTTCTCAGTTTCTCTAACAGTCAGACCTTTGGCAACTACAGTTCTCGCTACTTGGGTTTGCTCGTCACTCGTTAAGGACAATAAAGCTCGCGCATGACCCATTTCTAAATCACCTCTTTCAAGCATAGTTCTGCAAACTTCCGTTAACGATAGTAGTCTCAATAAGTTGGTAACAGTCGTTCTACTTTTACCCACGGCATCCGCTGTTTGTTGGTGTGTTAGTTCAAACTCTTGCATGAGTCGTTGAAGCGCCACCGCTTCTTCCATCGCATTAAGATCTTCCCTTTGTATATTCTCAATGAGTGCCATTGCAATGGCGGCTTCATCAGGAATTTCTTTCACCAAACAAGGAATTTCCGATAGCTCTGCTAATTGTGATGCCCTCCACCGACGTTCACCCGCAATGATTTCATATTTGTCTACTCCAACAGAACGCACCACTACTGGTTGAATGACTCCCTGAGCTTTGATTGAACTCGCTAGCTCTTCCAATGCATCATCGGTCATTATTTTTCTAGGTTGATACTGGCCGGGCTGCAAAAACTCGATTGGTAATTTTTGTAACTCGCCTTGTGGTAAGCGTGATTCAACAGGGCTAGTTGAAGCAGCTGTTTCTATGGTCGAGGATTTAGGTTTCGGTTTACTTAAAAACGCATCTAAAGGAGAGCGGCCTAATTTCTTTTTCATTCATTTTTTCCTAATTTTTTATTATATTAGACCGCGACCGCATCTATTTCTTCCTGCCTTCGAATCATTTCACCAGCAAGAGATAAATAAGCTTTTGATCCTGTTGATAATCGGTCGTACATCAACGCTGGCATCCCGTAGCTCGGTGCTTCGGCTAATCTTACGTTTCTAGGAATTGCGGTTCGATATACCTTATCGCCAAAATGATCATGGAGCTGATTTGAAACTTCTACCGCTAATCTATTTCTTGGGTCATACATAGTTCTTAATAAACCCTCAATATGAAGGTTTTCATTCGCTTGTTCTATAATTTGCTCAATGGTATTTAAAAGTGCTTTTAAGCCTTCTAATGCATAGTATTCACATTGCATTGGAATCATCACGCTATCAGAAGCAACTAAAGCGTTTACAGTGAGAATACTCAAAGATGGAGGGCAATCGATAAATATGTAGTCAAAATCATCTTTAACTTCCATTAACGCTGACTTTAAGCGTTGTTCTTTATCTTCCACAGAGAGTAAATGAGCTTCTGCTACAGCCAAATCAGAGTTAGTCGGTAAAATGTAAAACCCTGCTTGTTCAGCGTTTACTAAACAGTCTTTAATATTCTTTTCTTGAAGTAGCACATCAAGAATATGATGCTCAATCTCATCTTTTTCTAGTCCACAACCACTCGTAGCGTTGCCTTGAGGATCTAAATCAACTAAAAGCACACTTCTTTTAGTTGCCGCTAAAGAGGCAGCGATGTTAATGCTACTGGTAGTTTTACCTACACCGCCTTTTTGATTTGTTACTGCTATTATCTTACCCACAGGTACTCTCTTTTATTTTTTAGCGAACCATCCATTATAGATTGATCCAGATAATGATCAATTAGCTTTTGAGACTATTCACGGTTTTTACCCTGATTGCTGACGTCGATTTATTATTTAGACAGCTCCACAACACATCTTTGCGCATTAAGGCCTGGAATTTTAATTGGTGTAATTGTTTGAGAAGCAATATATTCCGGAAGACTCGAAATCTCAACTTCCGAAAAGTCTCCTTTCATTGCTAGCCATACGCCACCCTCTGCGATCAAGTTAACTGTTAATTTCAACATATCATTAATTGAAGCAAAAGCTCGAGATGTAATAACATTAAACTTTCTATCAACGATAGACTCTACTCTGGAATGAATGGGTTCTACGTTTTGTATGTCTAGCTGATGAATAGTCTGTCTAATAAATCGTATCTTTTTGCTATTACTATCTAGCAAAGTAAATTTTAGATGAGGAAATAATATAGCCAAAGGTAACCCAGGAAAACCTGGTCCCGTACCCACATCCAATATTGTTTGATTATTTTCAAGCTTTCCAAAACGAGAAACTAGAGTCAAACTATCCAATATATGGAGTTGCAAACCTTCTTTGGGCTGCTTGATAGCGGTTAAGTTGTAGGCTTTATTCCACTTATATAAAGTTTCTAATAACGCCAGTAACTTTTCCGATTGATGGTTACTCGCTGAAACTCCTAACTTTTGTAGCCCTTCATTTAACAGGGTAGCTAAATCGCCAGCCTTTGAATAATCCTCGTCAAACATTTTAGGCAGATCCACCACTAACAGATTGATCAATTTGCCGTTCAGAGATCTTAGGGTAGTTCTTTTTCTTTAAAGTAATCAACAGCATTGAAATGGCAGCGGGTGTAACGCCTGAAATCCGTCCTGCCTGTCCTATAGTTTCTGGTTTGACCGACTCTAGCTTCTGCAATATTTCAGCTGATAACCCACCGATTTGCGCATAATCAAGATCATGAGGAATTGCTTGGTTTTGTTGTTTTTTATTTCTTTCAATCTCTAATTTTTGGCGCTCAATGTAACCTGAATACTTAGCTTGGATCTCAACCTGCTCTTGTACTTCTTCTGATTGCGGTTGAGAGCTCACCACACTAACACTCTCCGAGAGTTTGGCGTAATTTAATTCAGGCCGCTTTAAAAGATCCATCAGGCTATATTCTCTAGTTAATGGTTTTTTCAAATGTTGACCAATACTTTCAGCCTCTGTGGTATGTGGCTGAATCCATGTTTGATTGAACTTCACCAGCTCTTTTTCTACTGCTTCCTTTTTATTACAAAAGTGCTGCCAGCGAGATTCAGACACCAATCCTAACTCATACCCCTTTGGCGTTAATCGAGTGTCGGCATTGTCTTCTCGTAACATAAGTCGGTACTCAGCTCTCGAAGTAAACATTCTATAAGGCTCTTGAGTGCCTCGAGTGATTAAATCATCGATCATAACTCCAATATAAGATTCTTCTCTTGTAGGTGACCAAGAAGATCTATCTTGTGAGTTTAATGATGCGTTTAATCCCGCGATTAATCCTTGAGCACCCGCCTCTTCATAACCAGTGGTGCCATTAATTTGCCCAGCAAAGTATAAATTCTTTATGTATTTTGATTCTAAACTTGTTTTTAATCCTCTTGGATCAAAAAAGTCATATTCAATCGCGTAACCTGGTCTGGTAATGTGTGCATTTTCGAAGCCTTTAATGGAACGAACAAAATTGAGCTGAACATCAAATGGTAAACTGGTAGAAATACCGTTTGGGTAAACCTCAAAAGTATCTAGCCCTTCTGGCTCTATAAAGATTTGATGCGAACTTCTTTCAGCAAATCGAACCACTTTATCTTCTATCGATGGACAATAACGAGGACCAACACCTTCAATCTCTCCAGTAAATAACGGGGAGCGATCCATGCCTGAGGTAATAAAATCATGCGTTTGTTGATTCGTGTGAGTAATAAAACAGGGGATTTGTTTAGGGTGTTGGCCTTCATTACCTAAAAAGGAAAATACTGGTGTTGGGTTATCTCCATGCTGAGCTTCGAGCTCACTAAAATCAATACTCCGGCTATCAATTCTGGGGGGTGTCCCTGTTTTTAGCCGTTTTATATCAAAAGGCAGATCTCGCAACCTTTTAGCTAACCCTATTGAAGAAGGATCGCCAGCTCTACCGCCACTGTAGTTACTTTGTCCAATATGTATTTTACCTGCTAAAAAAGTTCCTGCTGTAATGACTACTGTTTTAGCGAAAAACCTCAACCCCATTTGGGTTACCACCCCCTCTACTCTATCTTCGCCATCAGCAAGAATAAGGTCATCTACGGATTGTTGGAATATTTTTAGATTCTCTTGTTTTTCTAAAAACTCTCTAACAAAGTTTTTATACAGCGTACGGTCTGCTTGAGCTCTTGTTGCCCTAACGGCAGGCCCTTTGCTAGCATTTAATTTTTTAAAATGAATCCCCGCGTGATCAATCGCTGTTGCCATTACGCCACCCAAAGCGTCAATTTCTTTGACTAAATGACCTTTACCAATTCCACCAATTGCTGGGTTGCAACTCATTTGACCCAGTGTTTCAATATTGTGCGTGATTAATAAAGTATTTGCGCCCACGCGAGCGGATGCCAGTGCCGCTTCGGTACCAGCATGACCACCACCAATCACTATCACATCAAATTTTTCGTCGTATATCATTGCTTCAAGATGACCAAGGAACAAAAGGGCATGGATCTTACCTAAAAGTGGCTAAAAATTGAACAAATAGTTTTATTTTTCGCGGTGGGAACACGGCATCTACTTTTACTAATAAAGAAGCGTTAACACATTGATCTTCTAAAAACGTTATGTAGTCCTAAGTTGATTCGGTTATTTATCCAAAACGAGGCATTAATAGTGAAATGAACGGGGTTTTACACTATGATTTCAACATAAACGACTGAAAAAGAAAGAAAATGAAGAAAAACTATGTAAGAAACTTAGTTCTTAGAACACTAGTCTATGTGTTTATTTTGACAGCACTGCCTTATAGTTATTTTTTATGGCATGCGAAACAAGGTATAGATGCCTTTTTGGTGACAAGAGATTTTGATTTTAAGATTGATTATTCTTGGCTTTGGATAAATTACGATGGCGAAATTTATCTTGAAAAAGTACGTGTATCTAAAACAAGAAAAAAGCCGATCATTCAGGCGCCTCGCGTAAAAGTATCTTTACCAAGTATTTTCGATTTATTAGATTCAAAAGAACAAGTTGTTTACAAAACCTACCCTAACCCAATTAGTCTTTCTGTTGTCAATGCCAGCTCAGCCACACCAGATTTAGCGCTCAATATTTTTGGTATTAAATATAAAAAAGAACATTTAAATTTATTTTTTCCAGAGATCTGCCGAGA
This sequence comes from Kangiellaceae bacterium, assembly GCA_049600015.1. GTDB lineage: Bacteria > Pseudomonadota > Gammaproteobacteria > Enterobacterales > Kangiellaceae. The sequence continues at coordinate 1,413 of JBMYPE010000063.1, read as the reverse complement.
ACAAAATAAAGTAAAATTACCAGAATTCTTTTTCGATTTTTCAACAACATTTAAAATTGAACAAACAGCTGATGTTGCGCTAGTAAGCTTCAAATTTAGAGATACTCAATTTGCTACAATCAAAGGAAATTTCAATATTAATCGTTTGTTTGAGACTGGTGTTAATACAGCCTACTTAAGCGACTTAAAAATAAACATGGCTCAACTAGCTTGGGCGCAACAAAGTACGCAAAAGTGTTTAGATGAATTAAAACTGGGGCGAAACAAACTAACCATTTTTTATAATGATTTCTTAGATAAAAAAGCGACCGAACATAAATTAATTTTAGATAAAGACGCGATGACGACTATTTCTGATTTTTTCTATCGCCCTCAATCAGTCGATCTAGAAGTGAACATTGAAGAAGGAACTACCTATAGTCAAATAAACTACTATCCTATTCATGACTTCCAAGAAAGAGCAGGGGTTTCGATCAAATTGAACGATAAATTAATAGACAATTTATTTATCGGTCAAATTGAACCATTAAGAGATGAATCGGAAGAACCTGTCAGTGAAAACAGCTCACAAAATGGAATAACTCTTGAACCCCCAAAACCAAAAACGACTTTCATATCAAAAAGAAAACAGACGCTAACAAATTATTTGGGTTCTAAAATTAAAATTAATCTTTATAATGGTAGTGGTCATATTGGATATTTAGAATCTATCGGAAAAGATCAAATGTTTTTAAAAAAATTGGAGCATCGAGGTAAAAGTATACTCCCATTTAGTTACATTGATATCAAATCAATTGAAGTGTTAGTCGCTCAAAATTAGGATTTTTATGTGCCCTATTAATAATACAATAATTTCAAATGTTAATTACGGCCCACTCGCTCAATTAATAGGTAAGTGGATTGGAACTAGAGGTTTGGATAATGCGCCAGATGCAAATGCGAACCCGGACAAAACAGCTTACACAGACGAAATTACTTTTTCTCCCTCAGGACCAGCTGAAAACGCAGAAGAGCAAAACTTGGTAGCTATTAAATACCACCATATCGTTCGTAAAAAAGAAAATGGAAAAATATTTCATGATCAAATTGGTCACTGGATTTATGAGTCTAGTTCAAAGATAGTCATGCACTCTCTCACTATTCCTAGAGGTGTTTGTGTGTTAGCTGGTGGAAGTATTTCTGAACAAGATGGAACCACTGTATTCAAAGTTTCCGCAGCAAGCGATTCGGATACTTTTGGGATAATTCAGTCGCCATTTATGAAAGAGAAAGCAAAAACCAAAGCCTTTGATATGACATTAAATATAAAGGGTGATGAGTTAAGTTACCAACAAACAATGTCACTTTTTATTTATGGAAAAGATTTTGAGCACACTGATAAAAGTGTTTTGAATCGAGTGGTTTATGATTAGT
>JBMYPE010000062.1:0-8124 GCA_049600015.1 Kangiellaceae bacterium | reverse complement strand
ATCTAACTTTTATTCGTAACGATGTTATTAAGTTTATTGAAAGCAACTACCGAGCCGATCCGAATAATCGAACTTATTTTGGCTTTTCTTTAGGAGGCTTATTTGGTGCTTACGCGTTAATGTCGCACCCCGATACATTTAAAAACTATATTTTAGGAAGCCCATCATTGTGGAGGGATATTCCGCTCCTTTTTTCCCTTGAAAATGCGGCATTAAAAACTAAATCATTAGAAATCAATTTGTTTATCAGCTATGGCGAACTGGAGCAAAAACTAGCTGTGCACGTTGAAGATTTCATTGACCAGATTAAAGCTAAAAAATATCAAGCCATTTCATCGATTAAACAGGTTGTGATTGATTCTTCTGGTCACAGTGACTCGTTTCCAATGGTTGGCGTACGTAGTGTTAAATGGTTAAAAAACTTGCAACCAAAAGGAACGAATACTGAAACTAATTAATAAGACAAGTAATTTTGAAGAAGATTAAAGGTTGTGATAAAGGACTCATGCGGGCTTTAGTCATCGACGATAAATCGAATTACGAAACCTTTTTAAACAAAATCAAATTAAACACTGATAATTAACAAAGAATAGGAAAACATTATGGCTATCAAATTAACAAATAGAATTTTAATCTCTACTACGCTGCTCTTCATTTTTAGTGGCTATGTAGCGGCAAATTCTGATCAAGATAATACTATTGCAGAAGCCACTGCTGCTGAGGCCGAGCTTGCATTTCGAGACATTCCGCTTTTAGAGAACGCATTTATAGATACTGCACCCGAGGATAGAAAGGACAGAATTCTCGTGGGCAAATTAGGCGTTGATGATGGCAAGAAAGCCCAAATCATCCAGCTAGCCAAAGAGATTGGAAAAGGTAAATACGGTAAATACGATAGTTTGCTTATCTCCCATGCAGGTAAACTGGTATTCGAATCCTATCACTTACGTGGGCGCATTAATCTCCCGCATGGCCAAGCATCGGCTGTTAAAGCCTACACTAGCATGATATTGGGGCGAGCTATACAGATGGGTTATTTGACGATGGCGGATCTAGACAGGCCAATCATTAGTTTTCTAAAAGAACTTGATACTGCAAAACTTGTGACCGGTGCAGAAAAAATCACCTTGCATAAGGCATTGACTATGCGCGGTGGACTTAACGTGAATGATGATGAGTGGAGTGAACTTGAGAAAAATAACCCTCAAGCATTAAAAGGGCAAAGTATGGTGCAGACGCTCCTTGAGCGGAGCAAGCCTATTACTTCAGAGTCACAGATCTATAAATATGGCAATTTCAATCCAACACTGGTGATGACGGTTATTGACGCTGTCGTACCCGGCACAGCACAGGATTTTATTAAAAATGAAATCTTGGATAAATTGGACATAACGGATTATATCTGGCGAACTAGTGTTAACGGTCTGCCGGTAGCAGGTTCACGTGTCAGCATGAAATCGCGTGATATGGTCAAATTCGGCACTGTAGTTCTAAATAAAGGCAAATGGAATGGCAAACAACTTATTTCGGCAGAGTATCTAGCCAAGGCAATCAAAGGCATGGTGAAACCTACCGAGGACTGGATGCCTGATTCTTATCGGTACGGTTATTTCTGGTACCAATCGCCGATTAAGGTTGGTAGTAAAAGCTATAATGCCTCTTTTGCATGGGGCGGAGGCGGTCAACGTGTTATTGTGGTTGATGAGCTAGACCTGATTGTTGTGATCACCGGCCATGACAGGGAAGATCAAATCATGGATCAGATTTCAAAAATCATCCTACCTGCATTTGTCCAATAAGGAGTAATCATGAGATCTATTAATCCTTTAATAATTTTATTACTTTCTGTGTTGATCATGAGTAGCTTGAGTCATGCTCAAGAAGAATTTCCAATTCTAGAGGGCCCGTACATGGGGCAAAAACCACCGGGGATGATGGCTGAACCATTTGCTCAAGGCGTCATATCAAAAGAAGGATGGGAGCTTGAAGGTGTATTTGCGCCCGGTATGAAGGAGTTTTATTTCACTTTGAATCGAGCCACAGAAGGTAAGAAATTCAAACCTACTGTAATAGGTTTTCGTCAACAAAATAATGTTTGGAAGAAATACACTGAATTCCAGCGGCGAGGGGAAGTGACGTTTTCGCCTGACGGGAATCGAATGCACATGGCGAAAAGCTACAAGGATCGATTGGGCGAAGGTTGGTCAGAGCGTAAAATTCTTGGACCTATGTTTGATCGCAAAGACTGGGGCATTATGCGCCTGTCCGCGTCTGCCAAAGGTACCTATGTTTTTGATGATTATAAAAGCAAAGACGTGATTCGCATTTCAACAATCAATAACGGCAAGCGCCAAGCACCAAAAAAGATGAGCTCTGTAGTCAATTCTGGTAAATGGACTGCACATCCTTTTATCGCACCAGACGAAAGTTATTTAATTTGGGATAGTGAACGGGAAGGTGGTTTTGGTGATTCAGATCTTTATATCAGTTTTAAGCAAGAAGATGGTTCATGGGGGCCTGCAATCAATATGGGTGATAAGGTTAATTCTGATAAGTGGGATGCCTATGCGAGTGTCACTCCAGACGGTAAATATATTCTATTTAATAGACGTATCGATGACGGTAGTAATAATGAGAATATGAATGTTGATATTTACTGGGTGGATGCACAGATCATTGAAAACTTGAGACCTCAATAATCCCTTCTAGCTCAAATCTGGCTTGACAGAAACCGGTAAAGGGGCGGTTTCTGTCATTGCAATTTAAAATGAACAAGCATTTCCCTATTTATCTGCATTTAATCTACTAAAAGTCAGAAACGCTTACTCGTTATGTAGTATTTAGAGTTAAGTTAATATAATCATCTCACTTAACTTCAGTAAGTTTTGGTCTTTGAATATGGCTATTCATCATTAAATCTCTGAACAATTCAAGTTCTGCATTCGAAGCGAAATTCATATATTGACTAATAGATAAACCTTCTACAGAACTCATTTGAGCACTTCCCGAAACCGCTCTCATTCCAAAATCTCGGAATCCACCACTAAGATTAGCAAAACTCATATCTTCGATATCCACTCTAAACTCGTTAGTATTCTTTATTTTTTGGCTATCTTTAGTTTCTATTAATTCTAGTAAGTGTTTTTTTAGATCGTTATTAAAATCAGGAAACCAATTTTTATTACGTTGATAGATACTGGACACTCTAAAGTTTTCACTCGAACTTCCATAAGTTCCACGGTTTGAGTTAACGAATTCTTGTCCATTTTTTTTTAATTGTATTTGGACATTTTTACCGGTATAAGCCTCACTTCTTAAATTTGGAGCACCTATTATTCCTTGAAAAAATCCATATATCACATTTGGGTTTTCGTTGTAATTGGGTAAGATAATGTCATACTGAATATTATTTAAACTTAGTTTTATTCCATCAACCACTATTAGCTTTTTGTCTAAAATTGAATCGTCACCATAGAGATATTCCTTCATATTGGTACGAGGTGCAATATTTACTAGGTTTTCTAATAGAGTCACGTTGTATAAATTGAACCAAAAAGCTAACTGCACATTCTTATTAAACTCTTTGAGTGCCAATTCGTCAGGTAAAGTTTCAAGGCTTACACGGATATTAGTTAAAAGTTGCTTTCTTTCTGATGTCTTAAAGTTTTTAAAAAAGAACCTGTTTCCCTCTAATGCAGTTTGTAAATTTCTCTTTGCTTTTAAGCGAGTTCCAGTTCGAGCGACTGATCTGCTGGCTTTTTTTCTAAAAGAATGTCCCAAATCTAAAACGTTCTGTTTTAAAAGAAGATCATAGTCTTCATATCCTATAGTGTAGGTAGAATCTGGAGAGTGGCCACCGAAAATAGTTGATAGCTGCTCCTCTGAGTTCGCTTGCATGGAAGATAATGCTAATATTCCTGAAATAGAAGATATAACTAATCGAACTGTGCCTATTTTTCTTATAAAACTTAGTTTCATTGTAGAGTCTCCATATTGAGTAACAGATACAATTCTTACATAAATGTGTAAAATAAACTCACGCATTATGTTTCCTTTAGTTTCAAATTGTTGCAATAATTTTTTATTCCACTCGAACGCAAAAATCTGTATCAGACTAATGTTTTTGATAGAATCTTATTTAATATTAATATAGTATGTTTTCAGTACATTTTTATTTGCTTAAATAATCTATGAAAAAAATTTCACCATGAAAACAAAAAAAGAAATTGTAGAAAACTGGTTGCCTCGATACACCGGCGTATCGTTAGAAGAATTTGGCCAATATATCTTACTAACTAATTTTCACAATTATATTGAGATGTTCGCTGAGAAGTTTGACATCATTGTGAATGGTGAAGACAAACCAATGCAAACTGCCACAGCTAATAATATTACCATTATTAATTTTGGAATGGGCAGTGCAATGGCAGCAACCGTTATGGATTTGTTAAGTGCTATTTCACCCAAAGCTGTTTTATTTTTAGGGAAATGTGGTGGTTTAAAAAAGAAAAATAAGATTGGTGATTTGGTTTTACCTATAGCAGGGATAAGGGGAGAAGGAACCAGTAATGATTACCTACCGGCGGAGGTTCCGGCACTCCCCTCATTTCGTTTACAGCGTGCGGTCTCATCGGTCATTCAAAAGCAAGAGCTCGATTATTGGACAGGGACAGTTTATACCACTAATCGAAGAGTGTGGGAGCACGATGACAAATTTAAAGAGTATTTAAAAATCTCTCGAGCAATGGCTGTGGATATGGAAACAGCCACCATTTTTACCGTAGGTTTTGTCAATGAAATACCAAGAGGAGCGTTACTGTTAGTATCTGATAATCCGATGACGCCTGACGGTGTAAAAACATCGGAAAGTGATAAACAAGTTACTTCAGAATACGTCATTAATCATTTGCAGATAGGAATCGATTCATTAGTAGAGCTAAGAGACTCTGGTGAATCTGTTAAACATATGCGTTTTTCTGAAGATTAAAATTTGATTTAAATCAAATACATTCTGAGATTAGAAATAAATAATGTCTCTCTTTATTACATCAAGGTTAATAATAAAAAAACTAATAACCCTGAACCACTAATCGCTAGAGTTTTTAACTTTAACATTGGAGAGGTGACACCCAAATAAAAACCAGTTAACAGAATTAGTAAAAGCCCCACGGCAAGAATTTTTTGAAACAACTTGAGCGACGTTGGCCCATGCCCTTTGTGTATTTCAATGATTGATGCCACAAAGTCTGGAGTGACTTTTTTCACTATTAACTGATTGTTTTCTTTTTCAAACTGCAAATAAGTTTTTGATGTGGGTCTTGTGACCATAAAACGACCACCTCCCTTCACATATTCAAAACTATGGTCAATATGATGACTCTTTAAAAATTGATTAACCTGAGATTCGCGGTCGTCTGTTTTAAAAGTAAAACCATTCATTTCCCCTTGATAAACAATCTCTGTTTCTTTACTACCTTTTTCTCCGAGTAAATATAATCCGCCGGAAATAGCAATAATAATCAAAATAGGGGTAAAAAAAGCAGATAGTGCAAGATGTATGGTGATCATTAGTTTTCGTGACATCGTGGAATTCCTGATGATTAAATTTGAGGCAGTTTGAATTATGTAACTTGGCTGATATTAAAGTAAATTTAAAACAAAACAAGAAGTCACGCAACTAAATTATATAATCTCTTGTTTAATGCAATAATGTTCACAAGCCCTATTAAAAGAAACTTTCGATTAAAACAAAAGGAATTAACTCGAGTGGTTATGATATATTGCTAATCAATATGAACAAATAGTTAAAGATGCCATTTTTATGAGTGATATTATAATCGGAGACGACGGTCAATCTCGATGTGGCTGGTGTGCTGCCACAGAGCAATATACTGATTACCATGATGAAGAATGGGGTTACCCTGTCGATAGCGATATTAGACTTTATGAAAAAATATGCTTAGAAAGTTTTCAATCTGGATTAAGTTGGCGAACAATTTTAACCAAGCGAGAAAATTTTCGAAAAGCCTTTTTAGGTTTCGATTATAAGAAAGTGGCTAAATTTACTGAGAAAGATGTTTTAAGGTTATTACAAGATGAAGGTATTATTCGTCATCGAGGAAAAATTGAATCGGCTATTAACAACGCTAAATGCGCCATTGAATTAATTGAAGAGAAAGGATCGCTAGCAGCTTACTTTTGGAGTTTTGAACCTAAAGCTAGAAAAGATGATGAACTGGTAATGGTGTCTACGACTGAAGAGTCAATTGCTTTATCAAAAGATTTGAAAAAGAGGGGCTGGAAGTTTGTCGGCCCAACAACCGCTTATGCTTTTATGCAAGCAATGGGTTTAGTGAATGATCATTCAAAAGGCTGTGACTTTCGTAAAAAAGCTACCCAACTGAGAAAAAAGTTTAACAAACCAAACTAATACATAAATTAAACATTATAAAAATAGGATATTCATAGGTATGAGATCAATATTAAAAACTAAAACGTCTTTTATTTTGTTTGTGATGACCATAATTTTATTTGTTGGTGAATCTGGGGTTTTATCTGCAGCAAATAAAAGCGACAAATTATTTAAGAAAATAAATAATGAAGTACCAAAACGAGTAGAAGGAGATGGAAGTTACGCACGATTAGTTATTCGCGGTGGTTATGTAATAGATGGCACTGGTGCTCCCCCCTATGGTCCTGCTGATATAGTTGTTGAGAATAATCGTATAACTCAAATAAAAGTGGTTGGTTTTCCCGGTTTACCAATTGAAGATAAAAATAGACCCAAAAAAGGAACACGCGAAATAGATGCTCACGGAAAATATATCTTGCCAGGTTTTATTGATTCACATTCACACATACATAATTTGCAATATGGTCAAAAGGTCACGCCAGAGTATATTTTCAAATTGTGGTTAGGTCATGGAATAACAACTGTTCGTGAAGTCTATGATGGCCAAGGTGAAGATCGTACTTTAGCACTAAAAAAGTTAAGCCAAAGTAATGCGATTACAGCTCCAAGAATATCCGTGTTTCCTTTTTTTGGTGCGGTTAAAGAGCCAATCACAACACCAGAACAAGCACGTAAACGCGTTAAGGCATTAAAAAAGAAAGGCGCTGATGGCATTAAGTTTATGGGCGCAAAAGAAGACATTATGGTTGCCGCGCTACAAGAAGCAGAAAAAGTCGGCTTAGACACAACCATGCATCACGCTCAGTTAGACGTAGTACATGCCAATGTGCTCGATACTTCTGCTATGGGATTAGATTGCATGGAGCACTGGTATGGCTTACCAGAAGCTTTGTTTGAAGATAAAGTGATACAAAATTACCCAACAGACTATATCTACAATAATGAACAAGACCGTTTTGGACAAGCCGGTCGATTATGGAAACAAGCAGCTAAACCCGGTAGTGAAAGATGGAACTTTGTGATGGATACTTTGCTAGAACGCAATTTTTGTTTAAGCCCGACTTTTACTATTTATTTAGCTAGTCGTGATTTAATGCGCGCTTACTCCGCTGAATGGCACTATCAGTACACTATGCCTAATTTGTGGAATTTTTATCGCGCAAACCGAGCCGCGCACGGAGCATACTTTTTTAATTGGACGACCGAAGATGAAGTTGAATGGAAAAATAATTTTAAACTTTGGATGCAATTTGTGAATGAATACAAAAATAAAGGTGGTAGAGTGGTCGCAGGAAGTGACACTGGCTATATCTATAGTTTATATGGGTTTGGATATATTCAAGAATTAGAATTACTTCAGGAGGCAGGGTTTCATCCGCTAGAAGTTATTCGCGCAGCGACTAAAGAAGGATCAAAAGTATTAAAAATGGCCGATGATATTGGAACCTTACATGTAGGAAAAAAGGCCGATATTATAGTGGTTGATGAAAACCCTATCCATAATTTGAAATCATTATATGGTACAGGTGTTCCTAAATTAAATGATAAAACCAATAAGGTTGAACGAGTGGGCGGCATCCGTTGGACTATAAATAGTTTATATGGGTTCGGATATATTCAAGAATTAGAATTACTTCAGGAGGCAGGATTTCATCCATTAGAAGTTATTCGCGCAGCGACTAAAGAAGGATCAAAAGTATTAAAAATGGCCG
>JBMYPE010000061.1:0-8186 GCA_049600015.1 Kangiellaceae bacterium | reverse complement strand
CCACTGCTGGGATTGGATGTTTAGAGTGTAAGCAACCGTTGGTTGATTGTGTCACCAAAGAAGTAGCAGAGTTTAAACAAAACGCCAAAGATTATGAAGAAAATCCGGAGCTAGTGAGAAATATCATTGCTGAAGGTTCAGATCGAGCGAGAGATATTGCCAAGGAAACGATGCAAGATGTGCGCGATGCCATGGGATTATCCTACCGTTAGGGGCTCAGGAATTGGCTATGTCTGAAGAATTAAATACATCAGAAGAAACTAGTATGTCAGAAGATGATAGTGTTTCAAAAGAAACCAACATGTCAGCAGAGTTGGAACGCGAGTCTCCAGACGGATTATCGAATGCTGCCTCGCATTCTCAAGAAGAAATGCCTTTTGCATTAATTGATGGTGAGCCTGTCAGTGATGTGCCAAAAGACTTATATATCCCACCCGATGCGTTAGAGGTTTTTTTAGAAGCTTTTGAAGGGCCTCTGGACTTATTACTTTATTTAATCAAACGTCAGAATCTAGACATTCTTAATATTCCCATAGCACATATTACAGAGCAATATATGGAATATGTTGAACTAATGAAAAGCGTTAATTTAGAACTGGCTGCCGAGTATTTAGTGATGGCGGCAATGTTGGCAGAAATTAAAAGTCGAGTTCTTTTACCGCGACCAAAGCTAGATGAAGACGAAGAAGATCCGAGAGCAGATTTAATCAGAAGATTACAAGAGTACGAGCGTTTTAAAAAAGCCGCGATGGATGTTGACGAGTTGCCTAGGATGGGAAGAGACACTTTTCAAGCAGAAGCCCAGACGCCAGAATTACACATTGATAAACCAGCACCTCATGTTGATATGCGTGACATTATGTTCGCCTTAAAAGATGTTTTACAAAGAGCAAAAATGTTTTCTTCACATCAAATTCAAAGAGAAGCACTTTCGACTCGCGAAAAAATGTCTAAAGTATTAGCAATATTATCGGCAGATAATTTTACAGAATTTGTGTCACTTTTTGATGTAGAAGAAGGAAAAGCGGGAATTGTTGTGACATTTTTAGCCATTATGGAATTAAGTAAAGAGTCATTAGTAGAGTTGGTTCAAAGTGAAGCATTTGCCCCTATTCATATCAGGGCGAGAATTAACTAGACTAGGTTCAGTCAGAAATAGAGAACAAGATTAAAGTAATGAATATAGATGACAAAAAACTAAAAAATATAATCGAAGCTGCATTAATGTCGGTAGCTAAACCTATGTCAATCGATCAAATTTCTAAACTTTTTATTGAAGAAGAACAAGTATCTTCTAGCAAAATAAAAGAATTGATTTTGCAATTACAGAGTGAAGCAGAAGAAAGAGGAATAGAGCTAGTCGATGTGGCAAGTGGCTACCGTTATCAAGCGAGACAAGAATATTCTGAGTGGCTCAGTCGATTATGGGAAGAAAGACCCGCAAAATATTCTAGAGCGACTTTAGAAACTCTAGCACTGATTGCCTACAGACAACCCGTTACGAGAGCAGAAATTGAAGATGTGAGAGGCGTTGGAGTATCTAGCAGTATTATTAAAACACTAATGGAAAGAGAGTGGATAAGAATTGTCGGGCATAGAGATGTTCCAGGAAGACCGGCGCTTTATGCAACGGCAAAACAGTTTTTAGATTATTTTAATATGAAAAGTCTAGAAGATTTACCAACCTTATCTGAAATTAAAGATATAGAAGAGTTAAATCCAGAACTCGAGTTACCAAATCCAGATGAACATGATGAGAGTGAAGTTAAGCCAGAGGGCAAAACTGATGCGCAGCTAGAAAGTGAAACTGAATCTAAAGAACATCTGCCTGATGATGACCACCAGTACAGCGAGTCAGCTATAGAATCATTAGCGAATGAACACAAACCTGATGAGAATGATGTAAATAGTCATGAAGAACCGTTTAGGCACGAAGATTTATCTGAGTCTGAAATAAAACCGCAATCTGAATCCGATAATTCAAACAATTAACTGACGACTAAATATTATTATGCCTAACTCAACAGAAAAGAAAGACAGCATTAGCGAAAATAAGCTACAAAAAATTATGGCGAATGCTGGTATCGCTTCAAGGCGAGAATCAGAAAGATGGATTGAAGCGGGAAGGGTGAGCGTTAATGGAAAAACTTCAACCATAGGTGATCGAGCATCTAGTCATGATGTCATTCGCGTAGACGGTAAACCGATCAGGTTAACAAAGCCGGAAGATTTCAAACGCGTAATGATTGCTTACCACAAACCAGAAGGCGAAATCTCAACTCAAAAAGATCCCGAAGGTAGACCCACCATTTTTGACACTTTGCCGAAAGTAAGAAACTCACGTTGGATTAGTGTGGGACGATTAGACTTTAATACGAGCGGTTTGATCTTTTTTACAAATGATGGGGAAATGGCAAATAAGTTAATGCATCCATCTCTTGAGGTGGTAAGAAAATATGCCGTAAGAGTTAGAGGGCAAGTCCATGATGAAATGATTCAATCGTTACTAGATGGTGTAGAGCTAGAGGATGGTTTTGCAAAATTTGAATCTATTGAAGCTGCAGGAGGAGAAAGAAGTAACCACTGGTATCATGTCACATTACGAGAAGGAAAAAACCGTGAAGTAAGACGACTTTGGGAGGCCTTTGATGTGCAAGTTTCTCGATTGCACAGAATAGCCTATGGACCCTTTGAACTACCGAGAGCTTTAAAAAGAGGTCGTTGGAGAGAGTTAACTCGCGAAGAACTTTCTGAGTTTGAAAAAATTACCGGATTGAATAGTAGTCAGGGCGTTAAACAAATTCGTCAGCATAAAGGTGATAAACGTAAAAATAAACGTCTAAAAGCAAGAAAGATATCAAAAAGATGAAAATTATTTTTAAATTAAAAAAGAAATTAAAAACACTTATCCTTTCGGTCGTCACTGCATTGAGCGTCAGTTCATGTGGTGATTTTCCAGAATACTCATTTATTCAATCTAACGATTATTGCGCTATGAGTTTTCCTTTTGCCGGCGGAATTATAGGGAGACAATATGTCGGTTTTTTTAGAGTGATTTCCGGTCTTCAATATATGGATGAAAACCCCACTGTAAGAATTTTAATTAACGGACCTTCCCATATAAACCTTGAGCCAGGAAGTGTGCAGAAGGTTATTATTAACGAAAAAGTTTACAAGCCAAAATTTATTTCCTCTCATGTAGAAGGGCAACTTCAACTTTGGGGACCAGCGTTTCAATTTACAGATGAAGAATCAAAGGAAATTTTTACAGCAATTAAAGATGGAGAAGACTTTAAATTTATAGGTCGGGTAGAAGTTGGTCATCAATATGAAACGGATGTGTATAATTTCTTTTATAATTCCGCAAGCGAACCTTTTAGAGACTGCATAAACCGCTTATTGGATCCAGAAGATTTGATTAAGTTAGGGATAGAAAATTAATTGAAAGCAAACTATGATTGATTTATACACGCAACTACTTACAGTATTCTTGGGTTTTTTCGCAATAATGAACCCTGTTGCAAATACTGCCGCTTTTGCTGGGTTAGTTGGAGATAGAAATAAATCGGAGCAGATGAAAATTGCGGCAAAGGCGTTGATAATTACGTTCTTTGTTATTCTGTCTTTCTCTGTACTCGGAAAAGTCATTTTTCATTTATTTGGAATTACCATTCACGCATTAAAAATCACAGGAGGAATTTTGGTATTTCTTGTTGGTTATCACATGCTCAATGGGCGCGATTCTAAGATGCATTCGACAGATGGAAATGATGATTCTGATGTTGCCGTTTCTCCATTAGCTGTTCCGCTATTGGCGGGTCCTGGTACCATTGCAACGGCAATGAATTATTCTTCTACTGGAGGTACTACAGGAATTATTCTGACCATTTCAGTATTTTTTCTATTATGCGCAATCACTTTTGTGTGTTTTGTTTTTAGTTCAAATATATTGGCGGTAATAGGTAAAAGTGGTCTTAGTATAGTGACTCGTTTAATGGGACTAATTTTGGCAGTTATCGGGACACAAATGATCATTGATGGAGTCACCGCAGTTGTTTCGACTATGACCTAAACGGTAACAACTTAGAGCTAAGGTGACTTTTAAATTTGAAAATAAAATTTATTAAGTATAATAAAATTTATTAAGAAGAATAAATATCTTAACTAAAATAATTCTCTGTTATTGTTTGCTCATTTAATTCAAGATAGAAACCTTGTGTTCCCCAATCTGAAAGTACAACTCGTTTAACAGCTTTGTTTGCTATTGTTAACTGGTGAGTTTTTTGTCGGTGGGTGTGTCCGTGAATTAGTTGTTCAATGTCATATTCAGTAAAAAAACTAATAACACTATCTTGATTAACATCCATTATATCCATCGTTTTTTCTTTTTGTGCATCTTTACTTTGTTCTCGCATTCCTTGCGCGATTTCGAACCGTTTTTCTTTTGGTAAAGATAAAAGCTCTTTTTGCCAGGCAGGGTTTCTTACCATCGCCCTAAATTTTTGATACTCAATATCGTCGGTACATAAGCTATCACCATGCATCAAAGCGGATTTTTTTCCATTGAGATTACAAAAATAAGGTTCAGCTAATAACTTTCCACCTGTTTGTTTTTCAAACTCCGTTCCTAATAAAAAATCCCGATTGCCATGAATGAAAAATAGCTCGCCAATATGATCTGAATAATTTTTAAACTGTTTAACAATCGATTGATAAAACACAGTAGATTCTAACAGTTTTGTCTCGGGACTTTGATTTAAGCAATCATCACCAATCCAAACTTCAAACAAATCACCTAATACATAAAGAGTTTTGCTCTCAATTGCAATTTCATTCATGTATTTGGTAAACAGTGCGGTTAGAACTACCCTGTCGAGACTCAAATGAAGGTCGGATATGATGTGAGTTTTAGACATAAATAACTTACTTTAATTTGTCGTTAATAGAAACTAATCGTCAATAGAAACTTTATTAATGATGACAGATTCTTTAGGAACATCCTGCATTCCAGAGATAAACCCTGTTTCAACTTGTTTAATTTGATTAACAACTGCCATACCTTCAACAACTTCACCAAAAACACAGTAACCCCAGCCTTGCATTGTTTCTGCAGTAAAGTCTAGGAAGTCATTGTCTTTAGTATTAATAAAAAACTGTGCAGTCGCTGAGTGTGGATCGCTTGTTCGAGCCATTGCTACAGTCCCTGTTTTATTAGAAAGACCATTTTGAGATTCACATTTGATTGGTGCTGATACCGCTTTTTGATTCATTTCATTGTCAAAGCCACCGCCCTGAATCATAAAGTTCTCTATTACTCGATGAAAAATTGTTCCTGAGTAATGACCTGATTCAGCATACTGAAGGAAGTTTGCTACGGTATTAGGTGCTTTTTCTGCATTAAGTTGAATTTTAATATCGCCAAAGTTTGTGTGTAACGTGACCATTATATTTAACCTTTTAAATTGAAATTTAACTATTGATTGTCGATTTGGGCGAGATTTTACATGAATTTGCTAAAACCTTCTTATTTTTATTAAAAAAGGTTTTCGTACCTGAAATTATTGCGTAAGTACTCCTTACGAGTGAATTTTGATCTAGTTGATCTAGTTGATCTAGTTGATCTAAATCAATGGTATAAATTGAAAAGACATTAGAATAAAACCATTGAATAACTAAAGGATAAAATCATGGGTGCTTTAGTAGAGCTATTTTCAACTCCAGAAGGATTACTAAGCTTAGGCGTTATTGTTTTTATGCTGGGAATGGCTGTGTATTTTATTAGAATGTTCATTTCAAAAATGAATAATGATCAGTAATTAAACATACCAAACCTTTAAAGCTTATTTATTTGAGCTTTAAAGTTTTGGTACTCCATGAGTATCATCGAACACTACCTCCATTTTGTTAAAATGAGCTATTTAGCCTAACGCTATACGCTTTAATAATCATTTCATTAATTCTCGTTTTTTAGACCAATGCCTTTAATAATAAAAAGATAAGTGCGTCTTTGCTAAATGCTTTATATAATACTAACTTGAAAAGAATATAGACTAATTTAGAAATAACAGGAATTAAGACGCTGATGTTAAAGATTTACGACACACTCACTCAAAGTAAGCGAGAATTTAAACCGATGGTTGCTGGCAAGGTGAGTATGTATGTGTGTGGCATTACTATTTATGATCACTGTCACATAGGGCATGGGCGTACATTTATCTCATTCGATGTAATCGCCCGCTATCTCAGATACAAGGGGTATGACTTAACATATGTTAGAAACATCACGGATATCGATGACAAGATCATCGCAAGAGCAAATCAAAATAATGAATCAAGTACTGAGCTAGCTGAACGCTTCACCCAAATAATGCATGATGATTTTGAGTCCCTGGGAATGCTTCCCCCAGATGTAGAGCCGAAAGCAACAGAATCTATTGACGAAATAATAGTGATGATAGAGACATTAATTGAAAAGGGTATTGCTTATCAAGGAGCTGATGGAGATGTTTATTACCATGTGCCCAAATGTGATGATTATGGAAAGTTGAGCAAACAAAATCTTGAGCAATTACAGGCTGGCGAAAGAGTTGACGTAGCCACTGACAAGAAAAACAGCATGGATTTTGTATTGTGGAAAATGGCAAAACCAGATGAGCCAAACTGGCCTTCACCATGGGGAGATGGTCGCCCAGGATGGCACATAGAGTGTTCAGCCATGACAAAAAAAATATTAGGTAGTCAATTTGATATTCATGGTGGCGGTTCTGATCTTCAATTTCCACACCATGAAAATGAATTGGCTCAATCAGAAGCGGCCAATGGTTGTTGTTTTGCAAATACCTGGATCCATACGGGGATGATGCAAGTGGATAAGGAAAAAATGTCTAAATCGTTAGGTAATTTTTTCACTATTCAAGATGTAATCTCAAAATTTAGAGCCGAAACCGTTCGTTACTTTTTGTTATCTAGCCATTATCGGAGTCAGCTTAATTATTCGGAAGCGAATTTGGAAGCAGCAGACGCAGGTTTAGCTCGATTTTATGTGGCGTTAAGCGATTTAGATTTAAACAACCTGCCAGAAATGGAGAAATCATCTGACTTTGTTAAAAGGTTCGAAGCTGCAATGGATGATGACTTTAATACACCAGAAGCGATTGCCGTTCTCTTTGATGTGGCTAAAGGCATTAATCGCAACAAAGCGAATGAGCCAGCTGAAGCACTTAAACTTGCTTCTATCTTAGTAGGTTTGGGTGAAATAATTGGTATTGTTCAACAAGAACCACACTCTTTTTTGACTCAAGCGGTGGGAGATGAACAACAAGATAGCGAGTTAATTGAATTGCTGATTTTAGAACGCAATCAAGCCAGAGAGGAAAAGAATTGGGCGAAAGCGGATGAAATCCGAGATAAGTTTGTTGAAATGAATATTGTTCTTGAAGATAAAGATGGAAAGACTAGTTGGCGAAGAGGCTAGAAACTTAATCCTTCGAGTAAGCTTTTTTCAACTCATAATAGAATAATCCCTACCTACGGAGTGTAGTTCTGCAAAAAATATTTCAGTGGAAGATTCGATTTCATGGAGAGCTGAGTTGTCCTTGATTCTACGAAACATCTTTGAAGGTAAGTAGTCTGCAATATCTGGAACGCCCATAAATGTATCGCCGACTTGTAAATAACAGTGGATCTTCAGGTTATGAGTAATATTTTGATAACACTTGATGGTCCGGTTACAAGTCAGTTTTATAGTGCTTAATATACTATTTTTATAGACTGTTTTTTGATAGAATGCTTTCCCGTCCTAGCGGTAAGTTTTGTTGACTAGAGCGAGCAACCATCAACAGCCTCGATATCCCTCACTTTCCGCTCCAAGTATCTAATTTATATAGATAATATTAACCATTTTATTGGCGATTTTGCATGACTAAGTTTATTTTTGTTACGGGCGGTGTTGTATCATCTTTGGGAAAAGGTATTGCAGCTGGCTCTTTAGCCGCGTTACTTGAATCCAGGGGGTTAAAAACCACTCTATTAAAACTCGATCCGTATATAAACGTCGACCCCGGTACTATGAGTCCATTTCAACATGGTGAAGTTTTTGTGACCGAAGACGGCGCTGAAACTGATCTCGATTTAGGACATTACGAGCGCTTTATTCGTACCAAAATGAAGCAGTCTAATAATTTTAC
>JBMYPE010000060.1:0-8320 GCA_049600015.1 Kangiellaceae bacterium | reverse complement strand
CTTGTTTTTCTTTATCTAAACTATCAATCGCGCCAAATAAAACCACAAGACCGTCGCCAAGTATTTCATTTAAAATACCGCCATGCTCTTCAATTAGAATTCCCATTTTAGTTAGAAAGCTATTTAAAATTTCGGTAATCACTTCTGGCTCAAATCGATCGGAAACCGTAGTAAAACCAGATAGATCGGCAAACAGAACGGTGATCTTTTTGCGTCTCGCAACTAAGGGATTATTACTATCATCGGTAATAATTCGATTAACCATTTGTTTAGGGAAATAACGTCCCAACTTTTCACAAGCCACCTGTAAAGTTTCAGAGTGTTGCTTTTCTCTTTTTGCTTCCACTAACTGATGCAGTAAAAACATGGTGTTAATTCGACCTAGTAAAACTTTTCGCTCAATAGGTTTGGTCACATAATCATTTGCGCCGGCAGAAAACCCTGCAGTTACATCGCCCGGTTGGTTTCTTGCAGACAACAATAAAATTGGTAATTCTATGGCAGTGTATTTTTCTCTTAATGTTCGAGTGACTTCATAACCGGACATGCCTGGCATCATAATATCTAAAATAGCCAAATCAAATTTTTGTTCTAAGCCTATTCTTGTCGCCTGCACACCATCCACCGCACTCACGGTTTGGTAGCCATTCATTTTTAAAAGATCACTTAGTACTTGTAAATTTATCGGGTCATCATCGGCAATTAAAACCACGCCTTTTTTGGGCATACTTTCATTCCATCCTTGAGTGGAGGGTTCAGCCGCAAACTCTGAATTTGGCGCAAAATAATTTCTCTTATCAAAGGCATCCGTTTCATGCACGTTATAGCCGTGAGGATTCATATCTTTATTTTGATTTTCAACATGTACATTATCTAACCAACAGGGTAACGTAATACAAAAAACTGATCCTTTGCCTAATTGGGATTGAGCCCAAATCTGTCCATCATGCTGTTCCACTAACTGTCTGGTAACCGACAAACCTAAACCTGTTCCACGTTGCGCTAAAGATGCCGGTATATTTAGTTGTTCAAATGGTTGAAAGATTGATTCTAATTTCGAGCGAGCAATTCCAATACCCGTGTCAGTGACCCGAATATTTAGTTCGTTGACGTTTAATCTAGCTAATATTTCAATTTCACCTTTTTGTGTATATTTAATTCCATTGCCAATTAAGTTATGAAATATTTGTTGTATGCGGTCTTCATCTGCATAAATGAGAGGTAAATCGGCTGGAACGGAATTGACTATTTTTAGTTTTTTCTTTTCTGCTAGAGGTGTTAATAAACTGACAACCACTTCGATAACTGAATGCAGATCCACCGCTTGACGATGCAAAATTAAAGATTGGTGAGATAGCTTTTTAAAATCCAATATATCATTTATTAACTGCGCAAGTCGTTTACCACCATCTGATATTAAATTTAAGTTTTCAATTGTTTGTTGATTTTGTAAACCGGCACTCCCCTCAGCTAATGACTCGGCAATGCCGATGATGCCATTTAATGGTGTTCTTAATTCATGTGAAGTGTTGGCTAAAAATTCGTCTTTTAATTGATCGAGCTTGCGTAAATGCCGATTAATATTTCTTTGCTCTTGCAAGGATTGTTTTTGTTTTCTGATTAAAAATAAAAATAGACTTGATATGGAACCAAAGTAAATCAAATAGGCCCACCAAGTTCGCCAAATTGGCGGGAGGATAACAATTTCTAACTCCAAATTACTGTCATTCCATTGCCCATCAATATTTTTTACTTGGATGCGAAATAAATAATGATTGGGATCTAAATTTGTAAATACTGCTTGGTTTAACCCCTTAACTTCAATCCAATCTTTATCATAAGGTGCGAGTTGATATCTAAAGTGATTGTCTTGTACCTGATAAAAATCTAAAGACGCAAATTCAATTGTTATGTCATTCGATTGATGTGAAAACTCAAAATATTTATCCTCTATTGCTATACCTGGAGGTCTCAATAATTTGCCTGCAACCTTGATAGAAGTTATCGCAACATTTGTGTCAATCGCATCTATCGCAATGGCTTTTGGACTAACTATTGCAACACCGCCAACACTACCAAAATAGATATCACCTTCTTTTGTTTTTTTAACTGCGTTTCCATTAAATTCATTGGCCGGTAATCCATCTGTTTTATCGTAATTTATGAAGGTTTTAGTTACAGGATCAAATTGTGATAACCCTTTATTAGTACTTAACCATAGCTTACCGTTTAAATCACTTTCGATTGAGTAAATGGCACTATTTGGCAGCCCATCTTTTTCTAAATAATTTTCGAAAACACCTTTATTATTGGCAATATTTTCAGCGGATAATTTATTTAGTCCATTAAATGTGCCCACCCAAAGATCACCATTACTATCTTCATAAATAGATCGAACAGTATTGTTACTCAATGATGTGTCATCACCTGGTTGATTTTTATAACTGGTGACACTTTTAAATTCTGGATCGTATTTTTGTAAACCTTGATCCCAGGTTCCAAACCAAATAATTCCTTGTTTATCTTGCAATAACGTTCGAATGGTTGAATCACCTAACTCTCCATCTTCTGCAAATTGAAAATCTTGAACGATCGTTTTTGACTCACTATCGACTTGCAACAAGCCTTCATCCGTACCAACCCATATCTGCCCAAATCGATCTTTCTTAACCATTCTTATTCGGTTATAACTAACTATTCCATCAGGATAGTTTTTACGGTTTATGAGTTGCGTCATTTTGTTTTCAATGGAGTAAACAGCCAATTGACCTTGTTGATTTCCAAACCACAGATCATTTTGATCATCAATGGTTAACGCTTGAATTCGTTTACCGACCGCTTGACCATTACTCGTAGTAAAACTCGAAATATTTTGAAATTGATCAAGTAGCGGGTCATAACGATCTAATCCATTAAGGGTTGCTATCCAGAGTATTCCCTGATTATCTTGGTCGATTCCCCAGACAAACTCGTGTGACAAACCATTTGGATCATAGGGCGCATGAGTCAAACGTGAAAACTGATTTTCAAACGAATGAGTCATGTTGATTCCGCCGCCAGCGGTACCAATCCATAGTAAACCTGTTTGATCTTGGTATATACTCCAAACATCATTAATACTAATACTATGAGGATCAGCTGAGTTTCTTTTGAAAGTTTGAAAACGGTTATCACCTTTTCGGCGCACGTTTAAGCCGCCTTCTTCAGTTCCGACCCAAAGATCGCCGTTTTTTGCTCTTAGAACTGCGCGCACATCATTGGCACTCAAACTATGCGAATCTGACTTATTATGATAAAAATGCTCTATGCTAATTTCTGGATCGGCATCCTTTAAATAATTTTGTAGCGGATTATAATTTTTGGGTAACACGCCGTTTTTTAACTTTAAACGGTAAACGCCATCCAAACGAGTTCCAATCCACAAACTATTATCGGTATCTAAATATAAATTTTGGATTTGTGTAGGAAAATGGGCTGCGTTAAAGGACTTAAAGGTTTGCCGGTTAATATTAAAGTGAGCTAAAGTTTTAACACTGGCGATCCACAGGTTACCGTTACCATCATCAGCGATATCGACAATGGGACCAGAAGGTAGCGAATTGGAATCAAGCGGATTACTGTAAAAGTGAGCGAATGCATTTTTGTTAGGTAAATACAAATTAAGACCATGTTCCGTCGCCACCCAAATTCGTTTAGCTGAATCTTCAAACACCTTATAAACTTTTGGGTGACTTAAGCTATCAAAGTCACTATTGCTTGCAATAAATCGTTGAAATTTTCCAGTTTTTGGATCAAACCGATTCAATCCATTTTGCTCTGTCCCCACCCATAAAAAACCATTTGAGTCCTCAATGATGGATACAACGATATTGTTAGAAATAGATGAGACATCGCTCGGATCATTTTTAAAAGTGACAAACTGATAGCCATCATAACGACTTAGGCCGTCATAAGTTCCGAACCACATGAAGCCATTTGAATCTTGAAAGATGACATTTACCGTACTTTGCGGTAGACCATCTTGCTCAGATATATGTTGAAAACTAATTGATTCTCTTGCTGCTTGCACAGGCGTACTTAAGGCAAAACAAAAAAGCAAGACCTTAAAAATAATGATGATTGGTGAAAATTTATTCAAAATTACGGACTAATTCAAACGAAAGTATCTAACAAACCCAAGATGATACGCTTATTGTAACCGATTAATCGTTGATAAAACCACTTTAGCAAGAGTTAACCTAAGAGCAAGCTATTAAAATGATAATGACTAATACCTCCTCAATCCAGCTTTTCAATAAGAAGAGACGGAAAACTCCCCTCATGGGAAGAGGAGAATTTGCAGGCGCGCAGAAATATGCACTCTTTTTGCATTATCTTTTACTTCGAATTTTCAAACTTGAGTAATGTTGCGTTAAACCTTCAGCTTTAGCGATTGGCATAGCATAATTGGATAATGCGCTTACCCCAAGATGATTAATATTTTGAAAGCAAGCAACTTTTTGAAAGCTTGCCACATTCAACCCTCCATTCTGCTTAGCATAGCCCAACGTTGGTAAGGTATGATTGGGCCCACTAATATAATCACCAATGGCTACCGCACTATTAGCTCCGATGAACAATGAGCCGTAATTAATGAGCGATGTTTTTTTTAACTCTTGGTGACAAAGCATTAAATGTTCTGGTGCATATTGGTTGGAAAAACCAATCATTTCGTTGGTTGATTTTGCAAAAACTAATTCAATTTGCTTGTTTTGCAGTAAACCTTTCGTTTCTTTTTTATCGACTAAATAGGCTTGCATAGAATTTAACCAAGACAAACTATCACTCACTATAATAGAACAAGCCATGGGATCATGTTCAGCTTGTGCCATTGCATCAAGCGCTATCCATATAATCGGCTGCCTTTCATCACAGAGTGCAACTAGCTCACTGGGTCCTGCTAAACCATCTATTTTCACTTTCGATTGAAGCTGCTTTTTTGCCTCATTCACCCATGCATTGCCAGGTCCTACAATCACATCAACAGGAGAGTCATCTTTATACCCGTTTGCCAATAATGCGATTGCTTGAACACCGCCAATTTGTATGAACTTAGTCGCGCCCGCAAGTGACGCAGCCGCTAATATGGCGGGGTGATCAGAAGGCGAACAAGCAATTCGAATTTTACAACCAGCTACTTTAGCTGGAATTAAAGTCATTAATGCCGTTGAAATTAAAGGAAATCTTCCACCAGGAATGTAAGCACCCGCTCTTTCTATAGCTGTGACTCTCTGCCCGTATTCGCCATACTCGTCGGAAAACAAAGCATCTTGAGAGCCGTTCTTTTTTTGAAATCTTGCAAATTTTTCTATTCTGCTTGCAGCTAATTCTATTGAGTCTGCTAGTTCTTTTTCTAACTGATATTCTGAAAATTCTTGTAACTTAATTTCCTTTGGTTTTATTCCATCAAATTTCTGCGAAAAATAATCAATGGCTGTATCACCTTTCCGTTCAATTTCTCTCAAAATGTTTGAAACTGAATGAGTTATATCGCCAACTTGATCGAGTTGTGGTCGCATCCAATCCCGCAAATTAACGATCATTAAAGCGACTCCTTAATTCACTAATAATGTTTTTGTATTCAACACCTTTAGCTAATGCATCCGTCAATGCAAAAAAGATGAGATCAGCGGCTTCCCAACGGACATCCTCAAAAGTTTTCGCTTCAATTAGTTCTTCTGCTTCTTCTCTTATTTTTTCAGCTCTAAATTCGCTCGATTTAAATAACTGTGTAGTGAATGATTTTTCGGGTAATGTATTTTTTCTTTTAGTGAGCAAGTCATTGAGCAGATTAAAATCAAATTCTTTCTTTTGTGATGCGAAACAACTGTATCGCTCAAAGTGACAGGCATTTTCAACTTGTTTTACTTTAAATAAAATTGAATCTCCATCACAATCAACATCCGCTTGAAGTAATTCTTGCGTGTGTCCGCTAGTTAAACCCTTTTGCCAAATTTCTTTTCGACTTCGACTCCAATAGATCCCCTTTTTTAGCTGTAACGCTTGAGTTAAAGATTCAAGAGAAGAATAAGCCAACATTAGGACTTTATTAGTTTCAATATCTTGAACAATAGTTGGGATTAATTCCATCTTGCCAAAATCGAGCTGAGAAATAAAACAATCTAAAAGTGATAATTTGCCGGTGTAGATTGACATTCCAATTTGCCCATTCGCTCCTAATTTTGTAAACCACTGAATATCATCAATGCTTGTAATTCCGCCAGCAATAGTCACTGGGATTGGTGAGGCATTAATAACTTCCTGATTTCTTTTTTTATCTATGCCTTGTAACATGCCTTCTTTTTCAACTTGAGTATACAAAAACTCACTGCAGTTTTTTGCAAGTTCAGGAATAAGTTCGATTACCTTTTCTTGCCCCGTGTTGTTCCATCCTTGAGTTGACCAATAGTCACCCTTAGCATCAATTGCAAATATCAAATTTTCGGGCGATAATTTTTTCACCCACTCTTGTCTGCAATTTGTACCAATAATAATTTTAGATGCACCGGCTTTTAGGTATTTCTGTGCCGTTTGCAGATCTCGTATTCCGCCGCCTACTCGACAAGCTCTGACTTTCAAAAGATCATAAATTAGCTGAGTATTATTTCCCTTACCTAAAGCTGCATCCAAGTCAATAATGGCGACCTCACCAAAAATTGAAAACTCTTTTAGCAATTCAAAAACATCATCTCTTTCTAATACTTTTTCTTTACCTTGTATTAATTGAACCGCTTTACCGTCCATTAAATCAATTGATGGAATTAGCATTTTAAATTCTCACTTGAATATTGTTGTGGATTAAATAATCTTTCACGTGGTTAACCTTATATTGACCAGAATGGAACATACCCGCGGCCAAACATGCATCGACACCACTATCAAATGCCTGACGAAAGTGCTCTTCATTTTTTGCACCACCAGAAGCGATGACTTGAATAGGTACACTATTACTGATTTCTTTTGTTAACTCAAAATCAAAGCCCGATCCTGTTCCATCTTTGTGCATAGCGGTTAGGAGAATTTCTCCGGCGCCTCGCTCTGATACTTCTTTTGTCCAATCGTAAAAATCACTTTCAATTTTTTTTCTTCCACCATTGATATAATAATGAAGTTTATTTTTCTCTTGATTGACGTCTATCGCTACCACTACGCATTGGCTACCATAGGCTTTTGCTGTTTGGTTAATAATTTCAGGTTTTAAAACAGCGGTTGAATTGAGTGCTACTTTATCCGCACCAGAATCAAGGAATGCTTTTACATCATTTATCGTTTTTAAACCTCCTCCGACCGTAAAAGGAATGGATAGACTGTTGGCTATTTCTGTAACTAAACTTAATGCTGTCTCTCGCTTCTCATGGGTTGCGGATATATCTAAGAAAACCAATTCGTCCGCACCTTGATTTTCATATTCGAGTGCTAGTTCTACTGGGTCGCCCATATCTTTCAATTGCTTAAAGTTTGTACCTTTTACCACGCGCCCATTATCAACATCTAAACAAACAATAACTCGTGGTAATAAATCATTTTTCATTGGGTGATGACTCCATAAGTTTCTCAGAGCAAATAAGCGCATTCTTAATTAAATTCAATCCAGCTTTTCCCGATTTTTCTGGGTGAAATTGAACACCAATAAAACTCTCACTTTTAATAGCTGCGCAGAATTTTTCACCATAGATAGTCTCAGCAATACTTAAATTTGAACTCTTTAAAGCAAAGCTATTAACAAAATAGAAAGCTACTTTATTCCAGTTCTTTAGCTTACTTGTTAATAAGGCCCAGCCAACCATTGGCTTTTTGGGAAATTTTAAAGATTCGATTTTTCCATCAAACCAGCCAAGTCCTTTAATTTCTGAGTCTTCTTCACTTGATTCAAAAAATATTTGCATGCCAACACATATTCCTAAAATGGGTATTCTATTTTCATAAGCGGTTTTTAAATATTCCGACCAATGGTTATGTCTTAGACTTTCGAGAACGCTACCGAATCGACCTTGACCAGGAATTACAATTCCATCAAAAAACTCATCGTTTGGTTGTGGCAAGATAGTCACTCTATAACCTAAGCGTGCAACGGCTGATCTTAAGCTAAATAGATTTCCTGCATTAGTATCAATGATTAATATATTTTTCATCGTCAATCACACAATCTTGTTCATAAACAACCTTTGGTTGTGTTGTTACCATCAATAGGGGTTAACGCTTCTTTTAATGCATACGCAAGCGCCTTAAAGCAACCTTCCACAAGATGATGATTATTCCTAAAATATTGTGGTTTAATGTG
>JBMYPE010000059.1:0-8370 GCA_049600015.1 Kangiellaceae bacterium | reverse complement strand
TAGCCAAAGAACAGATTCTCTTGTCATGTTCGCTTTCTAATCCGGGGAAATATGGCACAAAACCATTAAGGCTGTAACAAATGATTTCTCCATTGGCTATATCCTCAGCCGCATCATACTCAGGATTCTTAGTATTCTTTCCAAGCAATTGAAGTTCAATTGAGAAATGAGGAAACTCATATAATAAGTAGTTACCACCGAAGGCAACACCTACCAATAGAGCGACTCCTTTCAATGTTGTGCGAAATACTTTCTTCATTTGCAATTTAACTAGTAATTATGTTCATACAATCGGAGTATGGGCGGATTTGTTTTCAGTCTAAATCAAAACTTCCAATTAAATCAATAAGTTATTTAAAAACCATGTGAAGCAAAACGAGATATTTGCTTTCCAATCAGAGTATGTACATACATTGCCACTCAAAAACATAAGGGAATCAATAAATTACCAGTCTAGCGACTGAGTATGAACTTTTCCCACGTGACTATAGCTACTCACATAAGTAATACCGATTTACTAGTAGGGAGTAATTTTGAAGTGACTGTCACAGATTATTGTAGGAGTTCTCGTATTTGACTCTCCCTTAACGAACTCATTTTCACATTATACGATTAAGTTATTTCACCTAGCATTTTATGCTCACTAGAATATCATTCACTATACCTAACTATTTAAGACTGAATTTCAAATGGCTAACTACTTTAACCAACTTCCTTTACGGGAAAAATTAAACCAACTAGGCAAATGCCGTTTTATGCAACGAGAAGAGTTTTCTGACGGTTGCGAATTTATTAAAGGTTGGAATATTGTCATTGTTGGTTGCGGTGCTCAAGGTTTAAACCAAGGTTTAAATATGCGTGATTCCGGCTTAAATATTAGCTATGCGTTACGTGAAAATGCCATTAATGAAAAACGCCAATCTTGGCAGTGGGCGAGTGAAAATGGTTTTACTGTTGATACCATTGAAAACTTAATTCCACAAGCCGATTTAGTGCTTAACTTAACGCCTGATAAACAACATACGCCTGTAATTAACTCTGTGATGCCATTAATGAAAAAAGGCGCAACTCTATCCTATTCTCATGGATTTAACATTGTAGAAGAAGGCATGCAAATTCGCCCTGATTTAACCGTGATAATGGTAGCGCCTAAATGCCCCGGCACTGAAGTAAGACAAGAATATTTAAGAGGCTTTGGAGTACCTACGTTAATTGCAGTTCATCCAGAAAATGATCCCAATAATAACGGTTTAGAAATTGCGAAAGCTTATGCGAGTGCAACTGGAGGCGATAGAGCAGGTGTTTTAGAGTCATCTTTTGTGGCGGAAGTTAAGTCTGATTTAATGGGTGAACAAACTATTCTTTGCGGTATGTTGCAAACGGGTGCGATATTAGGACATGAAAAATTAGTGGCAGATGGCGTTGATGCAGCTTACGCAAGAAAGTTAATTCAGTATGGATGGGAGACTGTCACAGAAGGGCTAAAGCATGGCGGAATTACTAACATGATGGATAGACTAAACAATCCAGCTAAGTTACGTGCCAATGAAATCGCTCAAGATTTAAAAGGAATTTTACGTCCTCTATTTGAAAAGCATATGGATGATATTATCGAAGGCGAATTTTCTAAAACAATGATGATTGATTGGAATAACAATGACGCGAACCTCTTAAAATGGCGAGAGGAAACAGCGGAATCAAGTTTTGAAAAAGCAGCCGATAGTGATCAAACGATCAGCGAACAAGACTATTATGATCAAGGTGTTTTTCTGGTTGCTATGATTAAAGCGGGTGTAGAACTGGCTTTTGAAACTATGGTTTCCGCGGGAATTATTGAAGAGTCAGCTTATTACGAGTCTTTACATGAAACACCGTTAATCGCTAATTGTATTGCTAGAAATAAGCTTTATGAAATGAATGTTGTTATCTCTGATACCGCTGAATATGGTAATTATCTATTCAGCCATGCTGCTGTTCCATTGTTAAAAGATTATGTTAAAAACTTAAATGCAACTGATCTAGGTGAAGCTAGTAGTTCATCAAATAGCGTGGATAATTTATCTCTAATCGCTGTAAATGAATCCACCAGAAATCATCCTGTAGAAATTATCGGTAAAGAGCTTCGTGGATTTATGAAGGATATGCAGCGCATTTCTTGCGGTGAATAAAATGATCTTAGAAGCAGTCATACTAAACGTCAAAACGGGTGAGTCTGAGTCTTTTGAAAACGCCTTTGTAGAAGCTAAGCAGTATATAGAAATTTCAAAAGGCTACATTTCACACACTTTGCATAAATGTGTTGAAACAAAAAACAGATACATCCTACAAATTAAATGGCGAACATTAGAAGATCACACAGAAGGTTTTAGAAACTCTGTGGCTTTTGAAAAGTGGAGAGATTTGTTGCATCATTTTTATGAGCCTCGCCCCGTAGTTGAACATTTTGAGTTATTAGGGTCTTGCTCTAATTGATGAGCATACTGATTATTTTTACCCCAACTAAAAAGCCCTCAAATATGAGGGCTTTTTAACGAACATAACATCGCAACTTGCGGATAGTTACTTATCGTCCACTTTAACTTTTTCTTCCTTTTTATCTTCAGGATTAATCGCTAACAATTCTACTTCAAATTCCAAAACTGATGCTGGGGGAATTGAACCAGGTCGACCGCCTTCACCGTAAGCTAACTGATAAGGAATGGTGAAAAAGTACTTACTGCCGACTGACATTAATTGTAAGCCTTCGGTCCATCCAGAAATCACTCGATTAAGTGGAAAAGTTGCTGGCTCACCTCTTTTAACTGAGCTATCAAACTCATTGCCGTCAATTAATGTTCCAACGTAATGAACTTTAACTACATCAGTAGCTTTTGGCTTTTCACCGCTACCTTCAGTGATTACTTTATACTGCAATCCTGACTTAGTTGTTGTAACGCCTTCTTTTTTTCCATTAGCAACTAAGTGAGCTTCACCTGTGACTTTGTTCTTTTCTGCGTCTGCTTTGATTTGAGCTTGTGCAACTTCAGCTTCTTTCTTTTGAGCTGCTTGCATTTTCTTTTGAAACTCAATAAATTGAGCGGCTATTTCATCATCAGTCATTAATGGTGTTCCGCTTAAACCATCTAAGAAACCTCTAGAAACTGCATCTTTATTCATGTTGAGATCTTTATACTTCTCAATATCAACACGTATAAAGTTGGCCATTTTTGCTCCAAGAGCATAACTCACCTTATCTTCCTCTTTTACTTCTGTATTCGCAACTGCAGACTCATTAGCTTTATCTTTTGACTCATCCGCTTTTTGACAACCTGCTAGTACACCAGCAAATATAGCTACTAAGGCTATTTTTCTTAATCTTTGTTTGTTCACGAGAACCTCATTTTTAACAGTTTATAATTAATCTATTGTTAATGCCTAAATTGTAAGGACATTAACCTACCGATATCCGCCAAGCAGTCTATACTTTAATTATTATAAATAACAGTGTATCGGGTGATTTTTAAGACTTGATCGTTGTTTTTTAACACTAACTTTCACCACTTTAAAGGCAAAAGTCCGATTAGTATGAAACCAGTTCAGTATTCGTTATTTTTATCTATTTTATTAATTTTTCTATGCGCTTGTAATCAAACAGAAAAAGCAGCCGCAGAATTCCAGCATTCGGCTGTCGGCACTGTTGATGCGGTAATTTCAGACGACGCTAGATATTCAATTGTGTCCTCAGTTAATCACGGTGTCGGATACTGGGATCTAAAGGAAAATAAGCTGTTATTTAATTGGAGTCACAATGACTCGGATGAACAAGGTATTGTAGCCACGGGGCTTTCGCCTGATAACAAACGTGCTATTACCGCGGATAGCCGAAATTTTGTTATTTGGAATACCACGAGCGGAAAATCTTATGGTTATTGGCGGGCACCAGCGAGAATTAGAGCCGTAGCCATTTCAGATTTAGGTCGATATGTTCTTTTAGGCTTAGAAGACGGGCGCGCGATACACATTGATATGAACACAGGCCGAAGACTAGAATTTACAGGTCACAGGCAAGAAGCAGTTGCAAGTGTGGATCTTTCAGCCAACGGACTATGGGCATTTACAGGCGGAAACGATTACAGAGCAATATTGTGGAATACTCAAACCGGAATTCCAAAACGATTATTTGAGCATGAGACTAGGGTAACTTTATTAAAATTGAACCCCGCGGGTAGTTTAGCTTTTACTGCTGGAACTTTGGGAAATGCCCATATTTGGGATTTGACTAATGGCGAAAAACTAACCAGCTTAAATCTCAAAAAACGAGAATATATTATTGTATCAGCTAATTTTTCACATGATGATCAATACTTAGTGACAGGCGCGCCGGGCAGAGACATTAGTTTGTGGGACATTAACAATGGTAAGCGGGAGAAACAGTGGCGTGCGAGAACTAGAGATCAATGGAAGCCGAGTGGCGCAATCATATACGCTGTCGCCTTTTCTCTAGATGATAAAAACATCTACTCAGAGAGCTCAGCGGGATACGGAGAATTATGGGTAAATTGATATAAATCAGATCTTATTAACTCTTTCGATGTTACAGAAAAGTGATACAATCCATTTTTCTGTCGATTAATATAAGTGCTTCTTAATAAACTGTTAATCATCTGGTTTTAAAAATATGAATTCATCCACAGCCCTTTCAGAAGAAGAAACAATTAAGCAACTTTTGGCTGGCAATAATGCGGTATTCAACGATGTTTTTAATCGTTACTACGGCTCTATGCAAGCGGTTGCCTATGCAATCGCGGGTCCCGTGATTGCCGATGAAGTCGTTCAAGAAGCGTGGTTTTCTGCGATTAGAGCGTTGCCTAAATTTGAAGGAAGAGCTTCATTAAAAAGCTGGTTAATTAGGATAGCTGCAAACGAAGCTAAAACCAGACGAAGAAAAGAAAATCGTTCAGTCTCGTTAGAAGCCATGCAAGAAACATGGGCGACCGATCCTCGTTTTGGCGATTCATCTCATTGGGTCAATCCAAGCTCTCAATGGCACGGAGACACCCCAGATGAGCTTTTATCCGCTGACGAGTTGAAAAATTGTATTGAAAAAAATATGGAAAAATTACCCGAGAATCAATTAGCTGCTCTGCGCTTAAGAGACTCGGCTGGATTATCTATGGACGAGCTGTGTAACATCTTGGATGTGAGCTCTTCTAATGTGAGAGTTTTGTTGCATAGAGCGCGCGACAAAGTACTTCAGGTCATCAATCATTTTCAGGAAACAGGTGAATGTTAATGCTCCCCAGCTGTAAAGAAGTTGCTCAACTCGCTTCAGATAATTTAGACACTCCGCTAAAAGGCAATCGTTGGTTAAAAATGAAACTGCATTTGTTAATGTGCACTTACTGCCGCCGTTATAACAAACAAATGGGAATCACTCAAAAAACAGTTTGCGACTTAGAGAGTCATAATCGCGAGAACTCAGCTGACTCAAAAGATAAGATTTTTGAAAAAGTAGAAGCTGATTATAATAGTATTCATAGCGACAAATAGTTCAATAACTAAACCCGCCTGTTACTCTTTCTCTTTTTTTAAGCCTTCTGGAATATCATAATCACCCTGAGCAGAAACTAATTTGTCGCCTTCAAAAAACAGCTCTAACCTTTTTGTCGATTCTGTATTTTTGTTACGATTCGAATAAGTATTAATAAAAATCCACTTATCATCTGAAAAGCTATCGTTGACTACTGGGTTTCCCATCACAAAAACCACTTGGTTTTTACTCAAATCAGGACGTAATTTGTCAATATCCTTTTGCGCAATCAAATTACCTTGCTGTATATCTAATTTATAAACACAAGCGGTGGTCACAAATAATAACGTGACAACTAACAAAAACTGCTTAATCATTCTTTTACCTTTTAAGTTTTAAAGACCTTTGCAACCAACGATTCTGTTCAATCAAATGTGTCGTCCAGAACTCTTAAAAAGGAGTTGGCTAGTAACTGTTTATTCTAATCTAATTTATGCCAATCAGCTAAGAAAAAGATTATAATCGACAAAGTCAGCTAGTTAGTCACCTAACAAGCAGAAAAATTCATCTTTATTCCAAAATTTAGGAGATTCGAATGAGTGGTCAGCAACTAAAAGACGTCGGATTAAAAGTAACTCTACCCCGCATCAAAATCTTACAGATATTAGAAAACTCAGAAGAACGGCATTTAAGTGCTGAAGATGTCTATAAAATGTTAATCACTGCTGGAGATGATGTAGGATTAGCAACTGTCTATCGTGTTTTAACGCAGTTTGAAGCGGCTGGCCTAGTCACTAGACATAATTTTGAAGATGGTCATGCAGTTTTTGAATTGAGTAGCGAACACCATCATGATCACATGGTTTGTGTAGATACAAACGAAGTCATTGAGTTTGTGAACGAAGAAATTGAAGAGTTACAACACAAAATTGCTGATGAAATGGGATATGAATTAGTGGATCACAGCTTAGTCCTTTATGTGAAAAAGAAAAAATAAATATGCCTAATTCTGATTCACCCGATAATTCGACAGATCTTCCGGTAAAACAAGATCTTTCTGGAATTCGCACCAGTATAAGCCAGCTTGACAATGATCTTTTAAGTCTTTTAGACCAAAGAAGGAAATTGAGTCAACAAGTAGCGGAAAATAAGATTGCAAATGATAAACAACTCAGAGATCAAAACAGAGAAAAACAACTTTTAGAATCCCTCATATTAAAAGCGAGTAAAAAAGGTCTAGACTCTCATTACGTCACCAATCTTTACAATTTGATTATTGAAGATTCAGTTAAATTGCAGAAAGACTTTTTACAAGCCGCAAACAACGAAACAACAGTCGATCGATTAGAATCTCAAAATGTAAAAGCAACGGTCGCGATATTAGGTGGGAATGGATCATATTCGTACATAGCCGCTAAGCGCTTTTTTTCTAATCTACTGTCGCAGAAAAAACAAGAGTTCAATAGCATTGACTGTGACTCTTTCGAAGCCATAATAAAAAGTGTTGAGCGAGGTGATTCAAGATTCGGCGTCATACCCATTGAAAATACAACCTCGGGTGGAATTACCGCGGTATACGATTTGCTTTTAACCTCTCAACTATCCATCATTGGGGAACAAAAACAACCGATTAAACATTGCCTAGTAGCAATTGAAGGTGCTGATTTAGAGTCTATCACCCACATTGCCGCTCATCCAGAGGCTGCTTTACAGTGCAATAAAACGCTCAGAAGAAAAACCGCCGCTCAGATCAATCAAGTTGAAAGTACAACTCATGCGATTCAAAAAGTAATTTCTAGCCAGTCAACAAGCATGGCGGCGATCGCAAGTGAAGAAGCCGCTAACGCATTTGGATTAAAGATCATTTTAAAGGAAATTGCAGATCAGTCTGAAAATACAACTCGCTTTTTAGTGCTAGCTAAAAATCCGGTAGATGTTTCTAGCTCAGTAAGAAGTAAAGTTTCTATCGTTTTATCAACCAATCAACAACCGGGCGCATTAGCAGATATTCTCACCTTATTTAAGAATGCTGATATTCCATTAACCAAACTAGAGTCTCGGCCAATACCTAACAAGCCGTGGCAACAACTTTTTTATGTCGATTTTGAAGCGAATGTCGCTGATGAAAAAGTAGCTAATTGTATTAAATCATTGTCAAAAAGTTGTCTTTATTATCGACTGCTTGGCTGCTATCCGGCACAAGATACAGACACCACTCAGGTATCTACCAAAAGCCTCGCGGATGCAAAGCTAGCGAGATTAGAAAATAGCCTGGCTCATAATAATCTTGAGGCAGCGAAGGGCAGCAAATTGGGTGAGAACACTGATGTAAAAGCTAATAATAACTACTATTTAGCCAGCAGAGCCTACAAAAAAGAAAGTACTCAAATCAACATCAATAATCATATCCTAGGCGGCGATCAATTCACTGTCATTGCCGGCCCCTGCGCTGTTGAATCAGAGTCCCAAATCGAAAGTTGTGCTAAACATGCACACGAATCAGGTGTTTCCATTCTAAGAGGAGGATGCTTTAAACCTCGTACCTCTCCTTATAGTTTTCAAGGGTTAGGCTTAAACGGATTAGACCTATTAACGGCAGCGGGAAAACGCAACGATATGCCTATCATTACGGAAGTATTAAATCCTGTGGATGTTAAGCCAATCGCAAAACATGCAGATATATTGCAAGTGGGAACTCGTAATATGCAAAATTTTGCACTATTAAACGCAGTGGGTCAGGTCAATTGCCCCGTGATGTTAAAAAGAGGCTTAATGGCTACCATTGATGAATTATTGCAAGCCGCGGAGTACATCTTAAAGCAAGGTAATCAGCAAGTATTTTTATGTGAAAGAGGCATTCG
>JBMYPE010000058.1:0-8521 GCA_049600015.1 Kangiellaceae bacterium | reverse complement strand
ATCAAATAAAATTGCTAATATTTTGCCTCGAAAGTAAAATGCAACTTTGTTTCTCCACTACAAGCATTCTTACATGAAAACCAGCCAATATCTCATCGCATCCCTTAGAGAAGATCCAAGTGATGCAGAACTTATTAGCCATAAATTAATGTTGCGAGCTGGCATGATTCGTATGCAAGCATCAGGTTTATATACCTGGTTGCCCACAGGCTTAAAAGTTCTGAGAAAGGTTGAAAATATCATCCGTGAAGAAATGGATGCGATTGGTGCTGGCGAAATTTTGATGCCCATGGTCCAAGCGGCAGAGCTTTGGCAGGAGTCTGGGAGGTGGCAGGAATATGGCGCTGAGTTATTGCGTTTGCAAGATCGGCATGGAAGAGATTTTTGTTTAGGTCCTACTCATGAAGAAGTCATCACGTCACTGGTTAAAGATGAAATTAGAAGTTATAAACAACTTCCAGCAGTTTATTACCAAGTACAAGGTAAATTTAGAGACGAAAGACGCCCTCGTTTTGGTGTGATGCGCGCCCGTGAGTTTTTAATGAAAGATGCTTACTCCTTTCACACAAATGAGGAGTGTTTAAATGAAACCTATCAAGTCATGCATAAAGCGTATTGCAAAATTTTTGATCGATTGGGGTTAGATTATCGGTCTGTAATTGCCGATACAGGTTCGATTGGTGGTGAGCATTCTCATGAGTTTCATGTGTTAGCCGATTCTGGTGAAGATGCGATTGCTTTCAGTACGGAGAGCGACTATGCAGCTAATGTAGAAAAAGCGACTGCGTTAGCCCCCAATTTAAATGAACGAGCTGATGCGAAAGAAGCAAGCAAAACAGTTGATACTCCAAATGCAGATACGATTGAAGCGGTGAGTCAATTGCTCGGCTGTAACGCGAACCAAGTGCTTAAAACACTCATTGTAAAAGGAGCTGAAGAAAATACGTTGGTTGCGATTTGCCTGCGAGGCGATCATCAATTAAATGAATTAAAAATAGAAAAACATCCATTGGTAGCTTCACCTTTAGCGAAGGCTAGCGACGATGATGTCAGTTCTTTAAATGGTGCTAAAGTCGGGTCAATCGGACCGGTTGGTTTAAACATACCCATTGTTGCTGATCCAGAGGCTGCCTTTATGAGTGATTTTGTTTGTGGAGCAAATGAAACTGCCAAGCACTTAACAGGGGTAAACTGGCAGCGAGACGCCGAATACACAGAGGTGTTTGATTGTCGCAATATTGTGGAAGGTGACCTTAGTCCAGATGGAAAAGGCACATTAACCATCAAGCGGGGAATCGAAGTTGGACATATTTTTCAATTGGGTGATAAGTATGCCAAAGCCATGAAAGCAAATGTGCTTGCGGAAAACGGCAAAGCACAGACTCTCACCATGGGCTGTTATGGGATAGGTGTATCAAGAATAGTGGCTGCAGCAATTGAACAAAATCACGATGATTATGGTGTGGTTTGGCCAGAAAACATTGCGCCATTTCAAGTGGCTATTGTGCCAATGAATATGAAAAAGTCTGAGCGAGTGAAGGCGTTAGCTGAGTCCATTTATCAAGAATTAAAAGATGATAATATTGAAGTCATTTTTGATGATCGAAAAGAACGCCCTGGTGTAATGTTTGCGGATATGGAGTTAATGGGTATCCCGCACCGCATAGTCATCAGCGAGCGCGGAATAGATGCGGGGACTGTTGAATACAAACATCGTCGAGAGAATAATAAGGAAGATCTTGATATAGAGACTATAGTTAAAACATTAAAGCAAAAGTTAAATTGATTCGACATAATTATTTTGAGTAATGTAATTAAAAATACAAAACATCATAAAGCTACTTTTTTAGTTTATCTTCTAATTTGTATTTCAACATTGGTCTATTCGAGCGCCGATTTAGCAGCTGAAAAAACTAAAAATAGCACTCAACAAGCTAAACCTAATTCGGATTTTAGAGCGCAACTAATTGCTACCATCAAAAAAGCAAATGAATCATTTATCGATCATTTTGATGCAAAAGTTTGGTTATTTGAACAAGCTAAACGACTTGAAAAAGTAGCACCTCATATTCCAGAAAATGAGCGTTGGGAAATTTTGAGATTAGTTCATCAAGAGTCTCAAAAATTTGATTTAGATCCAATGCTTGTTTTAGCGCTTATTAATGTAGAAAGTGATTTTGATCAATATGCTATTTCTAGTGCTGGCGCACTAGGCTTAATGCAAGTGATGCCTTTTTGGAAAAATGAAATCGGTCACCCGAATGATAACCTCAATGAAATACAAACGAACATTCAATATGGTTGTGCAATTTTAAGTTTGTATTTGAAAAAAGAAAAATACGACACAACAATGGCATTAGGACGCTATAACGGCAGTCGTGGGCAATATTGGTATCCTGCACGCGTTTATAAAGCGATGAGGAAAGTTTGGCATCCTTAAATACTCTAAAAAATCCAGTTAACGCTGATAGACGGACAGATCAATTAACAGAAAAAGTTTGTTATAATGCTGTTGGTCAACCAAAAACCGGTTTGGTTTTAACTGGTGGTGGTGCTCGTGCTGCATTTCAAGTGGGGGTACTCAAAGCCATTTCGCAACTTGTTTATAAATCTCATTGCGGAAATCCTTTTCCTATTATTTCGGGTACTTCTGCTGGCGCAATTAACGCGACTGTTCTAGCAAGCTACTCTCAAAATCCTATTGTTGGCATTCGTAGCCTTGATAAAGTTTGGCGCAACTTTAGTGTTGATCAAATATTTCGTTCTGACTTTTTAGGAATTGTAAAACAAGCTAGTCGTTGGGGAAAATCAATGTTTGTGAATGACTATCACCGGCATCGACAACTCAGTTTGTTGAATAATAAACCCCTAGGTCAATTGCTCAAACGAGTCGTCCGTTTTAATCAAATTCAAAAAGCGATAGATGCGAATCAATTAGATGCGCTGAGTGTTACTGCAAGTGGTTATTCAAGTGGGCAATCTGTTTCATTTTTTCAAGGCAGGTCAGAAATTAAAAGCTGGAAAAGGCATCGACGGGTTGGATGTAAAAGTAAAATAAGTGTCGAACATCTCTTAGCCTCATCGGCAATACCGTTAGTTTTTCCAGCAACAAAATTGCATCGAGAGTTTTTTGGTGATGGTTCAGTTCGATTTTTAGCACCCTTAAGCCCAACCATTCATCTAGGTGCGCAAAGGATATTAGTCGTCGGTGTTGATCCAGCAAAAACAGAAGTGGACAGAGATAAAAAGAAATTACACTATCCGTCAATCGCGGATATTTCGGGGCACGTTTTAGATAGTGTTTTTGTGGACAGTCTTGATAGTGATATAGAGCGAGCTAGACGTGTTAATAGAACGTTGGATTTAATTCCGGAAGATGTTCGAAAGCGTGAAACAAATTTAAGAAAAATAGAAACATTTGTTATCTCGCCCAGCCAAGATTTAAGTGAAATTTCAGCAAAACACTTTCATGTGTTACCACCAATCGTTAAGTTTTTTTTCAAACGACTCGGAATTGATGATGATGAAGGTTCGAGCATATTGAGTTATCTGCTGTTTGAAAGCTCTTATACCCGAGAACTCATTGAATTAGGCTATCAAGATGCCATGAAGCTTAAAAAAGAAATTTTAGAGTTTTTTGCATGATTTCTACGGTTAATCAACACGAATAGTTACAACTCCATTTTAGATACACAGTAATAGCGCTTGACGGGTTAATATTTGCCCAGTAAAATCAACTACATCTGTAACAGATTTAAAAGAGCGAATAACGATGACTACAAAAAAACAAGAGCTCCCAGATCTTAGTAAAACGGAATTACAGATCCTCAATGTATTATGGAAAAGTAAAGATGGATCGTCTGTCAGAGAAGTTCATAATGTGATCCATCAACAATTTGATTGGGCATACTCCACCACTAAAACGACCATGGACAGAATGGTCAAAAAAGGAATATTGGCACGAAACGATTTTCATGGTGTTTTTTTATACCAGTCGACAGTCTCTAAACCGGCCGGGTTAGCAAAACTTGCCAGCTTTTTTATGAACGATTTATTAGGTTTAGATCAACGTGCTTTAGTCTCACTGTTCACTACTAGCAATGCATTAAGTAAAAATGAAATTGATGAGCTAGAAAAACTACTAGAAGAAGAAAATTCAAAAAACTAGCATTTTGTTATGAGTCTATTCGACACTTATCTAAATGATCTTTTTGGCGTAACGCCAACTCTGTTCGAGTTTTTCTTAATAAACAGTTTTTATGCCTTTGTTCTTGGCTTAGTTGTTATTTCCCTTAAATTAGTATATCCAAAACTTTCAAAAAATACTGAATACTTCCTTTGGTGTATTGTTTTAATTCGACTCGTTCTACCCAATAATTTTTCTTTTGAATATTCTGTTGGTGAATTTATACAAAGTAGCTTTAGTGAAAATTTGGCGTTATCTTTCTCTTCATCCGACTGGTTATACAAAGTATTGGTTGATAATTGGTTAGGAACTTATGTCACAGATTTTACTAACTCCAATTTGTCTTCATTAATCATGCCTTTATGGTTAGTTGTGTTAAGTGTTTCATTGTTTCGTTTTACTCAACTAAAAATAAAATTACAAAAATTATTAAAAAGAACTCAACCAGTAGGAGAGTATCGAATAGTAAAAGAGGTAAACCGTTGGCGTCGAGAATTTTCGATTCAGCGTCAAGTGATAGTTTTAAAATCAGATGATTTTATTTCACCCTTTACCTTTGGTGTTTTCACACCAGTGATCTTTATTCCAAAACAACTCATTGAGTCTGATCAAGTTGATGTTAATCAAACTCTAGAAACCGTCATCGCACACGAATTAATGCACGTTAAAAGGTTAGACGCGCTCTGGTTAAACTTTCAGAACCTGGTTCAAATTGTTTATTGTATTAACCCAATTGTTTGGTTTATTGTATGGCGTTTAAATAGTTTAAGAGAGGAAGTTTGTGATCAGCAGGTGCTTAATAGTCAAAAAATAAGTAAAGAAAGTTATGGTAAAAGTTTATTGCAGGTTTTACGTTTTAGTATTGGTAGTAAGTCACCAGAGCTTTTTGCAACATTCTTTTTAAGTCATAAAAGCGTATTTAAAAAACGAATTAAAGCGATCGCAAACTCAAAAATCAGTCGCAATTCGAGCTTAAAGATACGTAGCATCAAGTTGGTTTTATTAAGTCTTTTTGCTTTTATGATGTTGCCGTTAGGTTGGCAACATAGACCAATCGTGTTACCAGATTTAAGCGAGAAATTACTAGAACAAGAACTCTCCCCATTTCCTGAGGAGGTTAGAAAAACTTATAAAGCGCCAGTGGTGAAACCTAAGCGTTAGCTTGTACCCGAATGACCAAAGCCCCCTTCGCCGCGCTCACTATCGTCAAAACTATCAACAATATCAAATCCGACTTGAATAACGGGAAGAAATACTAATTGAGCAATACGTTCACCAGCCGCAATATCAAATGTCGTATCGCCTCTATTCCAACAAGAGATAAATAGTTGCCCTTGATAATCAGAATCAATTAAACCAACAAGGTTACCAAGTACTATTCCATGCTTATGACCTAAGCCGGAACGAGGCAGAATGGTTGCTGCTAAACTTGGATCGCCAATATAAATAGATAGTCCGGTGGGTATCAGCTTTGTTTCACCGGGATTTAGTTGAATTGTTTCATCT
This sequence comes from Kangiellaceae bacterium, assembly GCA_049600015.1. Taxonomy (GTDB): domain Bacteria; phylum Pseudomonadota; class Gammaproteobacteria; order Enterobacterales; family Kangiellaceae. The sequence goes on along the minus strand of JBMYPE010000058.1, from coordinate 2,829 downwards.
ATACAAGCACGCAAATCCATTCCCGCAGAACCGTCAGTAGCATAGGCAGGTAGAGGGAATTCTTTTCCTATTCTTTGGTCGAGTATTTTTAGTTTAATATTCTTCATTGAGTTTCCGAAAGTTATATTTACAGTGTTGTTTGAGAATTTGCTTAATAGATGAAAAGTTAGTTTTTGGTAACTAAAATTCAGCTCAGTAAAACGATGCTATCACGACTAAAGCTTTTGACCCCAGCCCAATTTAGTTCTAAGAACTTCAAAATAATCGTAATCCAAAGGATGTACTAATCGCATTTGTAGTGGATATTGTTTAATTCTAATTCTATCGCCCGGAGCGAGATCAATAATGACTTGCCCGTCGCAACTTAATTTAGGATTGTGAGGATTTGATTCCGATATGACCAGATCGATCACTTTGTGCTTATTAACTGCAATAGGTCTGCTGGTTAAAGTGTGCGGGCACATAGGCACCAATACAATTGTATCCGTTTGTGGATCAAGAATAGGTCCTCCGCCCGACAAAGAGTAAGCTGTCGAACCTGTAGGAGTTGATACAATTAACCCGTCTGAACGCTGGCTGTAAACAAACTGTCTATCCATGTAGAGCTCGAACTGGATCATTCTTGCAATCTCACCTGGGTATAAAACAATATCATTCACCGCCGAAGAGCTACCAATCGCTTCGTCACCTCTAAATACTTCTGCATGCAATAAGAATCGATTTTCTAAACTATATTGACCATTTAATATAGGTGGCACGCGACTTTCGATTTCGGTGGGGCGAATATCCGTTAAAAAGCCTAAATGTCCTCGATTAATACCTAATAAGGGCACTTGACTGTTAATTAAATCTCGAGCAGCTTTGAGCATACTGCCGTCACCGCCGACCACAATGACTAAGTTGCATTGTTCGCCTAATTTTTCAAAAGGCAAATAGGTGATTGTTTTGTTAATTTCTTTATCACTCGCAACTGGAAAAGCCACATCGTTTGCTTCAGGTAAAAATATACTGAGGCCAAGCTGGTTGATCACCTTAATTAAACCGTCTATAGATTCTTGAGCCGCTTTGCTCGAAGGCTTTCCGACTAGTCCAATTTTGCTAAATGATTTTGAATGAGGCATTAACTAACCATTGATATTTTATGATTTATCCCAATATAGCCAAGTATATTCAGATAGAGTGAATCTAATTATTTTCGTCCATTATGGGGCGATAAGCAAATCATCTTTAAAATTCAGTTTGAGAAGTTAATGAAAGAGCGCGATTTAATATTAATGAAGTCATTGATAGAGTCCTATGTTAAACAAGGTACTCCGATCGGTTCTAAAGCATTATTGCAGTCTTCTCATTTATCTGTAAGCCCCGCAACCGTAAGAAACGTGATGGCAGATTTAGAACGCCAAGGACTATTATTATCGCCACATACTTCCGCAGGCAGAATCCCCACTACCCAAGGTTTACGGATATTTGTTGATAAAATTATTCAAGTTCGCTCCCCCAAATCGACATTAATTGATCATGTAAGAAGTCATTTGAATCCTAATCAAGACACAAGATCCTTGGTTAGCACCGCCTCTAATTTGCTTTCTGACATGACGCGTATGGCAAGCTTGGTGCAAATTCCTAGTACACCTGTTAAAAAACTACAACATATCGACTTTGTGCCTCTGTCAGACAATCGTTTGTTGGTTGTTATGGTATTAGAAAACGATGAAATTCAAAATCGAGTCATCGAGGTTGATCGTACTTATCAACGAGATGAAATTGCACAAATGGCAAATTATTTGAATGAGCAACTAGCGGGGCAGGATATTAACTCTGCACGACAAGAATTATTTGGCGAAATGTTAAAGGAAAAGCAACAACTAGACTCTCTTTTACAAAACGCCATAGAGTTTGCAGAAAAAGGACTGCAATCTACACAGGAATTATCGGCTCAATCAGAAGACAGCTTCCATTTGTCGGGACAAACTAATTTAGTGTCTATGGCGTCTCACGGACAACTTGATAATATTGAGCAAATATTCTCGGCATTTAAACAAAAGCAAAAAATTATGAGTTTACTGGATCGTTCATTAGCCGCTGAAGGCGTTAAAATTTTTATAGGTGAAGAGTCCGGTAGCCAAAGTTTGAGTGGATGCAGTTTAGTCACTGCGCCTTATAAACAACAAGGCGAGTCAGTTGGTGTTTTGGCGGTTGTTGGACCCACTCGCATGCAGTATGACAAAGTGATTCCCATCGTTGATGTCACGGCAAAAATGTTATCGTCTGCGCTCGATAGCAAGGCTCGATAATAAGTTACAATAGATCTACTGCCCAGAACCTAATTAATTCTGATTAAATAGCGGCTTAGCCTGTAATCAAGCTTAAAAATCAGTTGAATTATTAGTAATCATCCCCATATTTCCATCAAATTAATAATCTACTTGCTTATAATTTGACTTTTCCAGTTAAGGATTAGAATAAAAATAAAGCAACAACCAAATAAAAATTTCTCAGTTAGGAGCAAAAAATGAGTAAAAACGAGGATGCCAACAATCCTGAAGCAGAATCTGCAGATATTGAAAAGACTAAAGAAGAGTCGGTAGAGTCCGAAAATAGTCAACAAGAGTTAAGCTTAGAACAGCAAATTGCTCAACTAACAGAGGCTTTAGAAAAAGCGGAATCTAACGCACTTTCTCATAAAGATGCAGCACTTCGTGCAAAAGCCGAAACTGAAAACATTAGAAGAAGAACCGAAAAAGAAGTCAGTAACGCTAGTAAATTTGCACTCGAACGCTTCGCAAAAGAAATTTTAGGTGTTGTTGATAGTTTGGAAAAAGCGCTTGA
>JBMYPE010000057.1:0-8736 GCA_049600015.1 Kangiellaceae bacterium | reverse complement strand
GTTTCATTTGATAAATAGTTTTATTACTGACAAATGAAGTGAGATTGGTAGCTAAGTCAATAGACTGGCGTTTTAGACTTACCACCGGCCAACTCTTTTACTAATTTTGGAACTAAATAGCCAGGAAGTAATTCTGTGAGCTCTTTAATGAGATGGGTTGCGGTTGATTGAGTTACGTCAAAATGACTGGTGCCTTCTACTGGATCAAGAAGATGTAAATAATAGGGTAGTATTCCGGTTGCAAATAGTTTTTCGCTCAATTCACCGAGAACTTGTGTTGAGTCGTTCACACCTTTTAGTAACACACTTTGATTTAATAGAGTAATACCTAATGTCCGAAATATTTTCACTTGATCGTGTAACTCTGCATCTATTTCGTTAGCATGATTAATGTGAAGTACAAGGCTAGTAGAAAACCTAGAGTGAGCTAGGATCTGTGCTAGCTCAAGTGTCATACGGGATGCGATAACAACTGGTAAGCGAGTGTGAATTCTCAATCGTTGAAGATGTGGTATTTTCTCTAGTTCTTCAACCAACTCAGCAATTGAATGATCTTGCATCATTAAAGGGTCGCCACCGCTCAAAATTACTTCTGTAATGGATGTGTGTTTTTTTAGATATTCGAAAACCTGAGACTGAGCCTTTATATCAAATCTGTGTTCTGAGTATGGAAAATGCCTTCTAAAACAGTAGCGGCAATTTACTGCACAAGCGCTTGCGAGCATTAATAGCACTCTACCATGATATTTATGCAATAACCCGGGCACTTGACTCGTTTGTTCGTTTAAAGGATCTTTTACGAAACCGACTTTAAAATCTGACTCAAGAACATTAGGTAAAATCTGCTTCAACAATGGATCATGAATATTTCCTTTTTCCATTTTGTCTGCGTATGAACGCGGGACTCTTAGCTTAAAGTCACTCTCGTTGAGGACTAAATGTTCAATCTTTCGTCTATCAATATCCACATATTTGAGTAATTCATCAATGCTTGTGATAGCCGTTTTTAAATGCTTTTTCCAAGAATTGAGCTGACAAGAGTGAGGCGAAACAGGTATGATTGGCGCTGAATTTTCCATTGAGACTTAAGACTTAAGGTAAAGATATAAAATGGCATCATACACAACAAATGATTTTCGATCAGGTTTAAAATTTATGTTAAACGGCGAGCCCGTATCAATCGTAGAAAACAACTTTGTTCGCCCAGGAAAAGGTCAGGCTTTTGCGAAAACTAAAGTTTTGTTCTTATTATCTGGCAGAACAGTTGAAAAGACATTTAAATCGGGCGAATCTTTTGAAGCGGCTGATGTTCTGGAAACTGATATGGAATACTTGTACTCTGACGGCGAATTTTGGCACTTTATGGATCCTGATTCATTTGAACAAGTAGCGGCAGATGAAAAAGCGGTTGGTGAGAATGTGAAATGGCTAACAGAGCAAGATAAGTGCATGCTCACACTGTTTAATGGAACGCCTATATTGGTCACTCCGCCCAACTTTATCATTCAAGAAGTCATTGAAACAGATCCCGGCTTAAAAGGGGACACCTCTGGAAGTGGCGGTAAACCGGCGACATTAACATCTGGCGCGGTTGTTCGTGTGCCATTATTTGTGCAAATTGGCGAAAAAATCAAAGTTGATACTCGAAATGGAGAATATGTGTCTCGAGCTTAAATCTTGAAAATGATTAAAGCCCAGATGTGCAAAGGAGCTTACAGTTTGTAAGCTCCGTTAGTAAAAAACTAGCTTGCTTCAGACGATTTTTTAGATTTTAAACTGCTTAATTCTTTTGCCTGATCTCTGGTTATTTTATATATCGACTCTATTCTACACTTAAATTCGTGGTTATCCGGTACGCTGATAGAATCAAATTTAGCTTGCAAAGATGAGCCAGTATTGTGAATTGCAATTGAATGGCTAAAACTTAAATCAAAACAAACACCTGCTAAATCAATTAGATATGGTTTGCTAAATGTTGTATTGAGAATCAAATGCTCATTATCCAGTGAGCGCCATCCATGAAACCGAAAAGATGTTATTCTTTTTTGTGGTTCTAATTTTTTTTCTTTAATATACTGACTGTAAATAGATTCCTTTTTATTTGGTTTCAAACTGCTGCATCCGGAAGCTGCAACTGAAATAATAATGAGTAGATTTAAAGCTATTTTTCTTTTCATAGTGGCTCTCCAAGTTTGATGGCCTAGTGTTTTTCACTATACAAATGAATAGATATACAAACTATAACCTTAGAAGCATTAAAGAGCGAATAGTTCAACTAAATAAAACGTGAAAAGATGTAAAGCAGAAATGTCAAACACTCCTTCAATATCTAAAATAAAAAAAATAATCCTCGCTAGAAATGAACTTTTGGAAACAACTAGGTTATTTTTTAAAGATAGAAATGTGTTGGAAGTTGATACGCCTTTGTTGAGAAAATACTCTGTGACCGATCCTTACATGAATGCATTTTCAGTGTTCGATTCTAAAAATAACTTAACTGGTTTTTTACAGACATCTCCAGAATATGCGATGAAAATAATGTTGAGCAGGGGAGCTGGCGATATTTTTCAATTAAGTAAGATGTTTAGAGCCGAAGAGCAAGGTGAGATTCATTCACCTGAATTCACCATGCTGGAATGGTATCGAGAAGGATTTGATCATTTTCAACTTATCCAAGAGGTGACTGAGTACATTCAATCTATTTTGGGTTCCATGACGATTAATAAAATTAGCTATGAAAACGTTTTTCAAAGTTATTTGCAGATTGATCCTTTTAAAATAACTTTTGATGATTTGAGAGAACGTGCTGAAGGTTTGTTGGGTGATATTCCAAAAAATTTATTATTTGATAATTATCTCACCTTGCTTTTTTCCGAAATCATTGAACCACAATTTGAAAAAGAAGCTATCACCGTTATTCATAGTTACCCTGTTAGTCAAGCGAGTTTAGCCAAAGTGAGTCATCAACAAGGGATTCAAACCGCGGATAGATTTGAAATATATTGTGGTGGTTTAGAATTAGCAAATGGCTTTAATGAATTAACGGATGCCAGTGAACAGGAACATAGGTTTAAAGAAGATAATGTCATCCGACAGAATTTACAATTGAATGAAATTGAAATAGACATTGAATTTTTAGTGGCATTGAAAAAAGGTATTCCAAATTGTGCAGGCGTCGCACTTGGATTTGATCGTTTGTTAATGTTAAAAGAAAAAGTTTCTAACATTTCGGATGTTATACTATGACTGATCTTCAACTGGGCGACAACAAAACTTCTAATATTTCTGGTGTAGCTGCTAAGTCTGAACCTATTTTGTATACTTTTAGAAGATGTCCTTATGCCATGCGAGCAAGATTAGCTATTCAGTCATCAGGAGCAGCCATTGAGTATCGAGAAATATTGTTAAGAGACAAACCTAAAGCAATGCTAGATGTTTCACCTAAAGGCACTGTGCCAGTCTTAGTTAAACAATCCGGAAATGTGGTGGATGAAAGTTTAGATATTATGCTTTGGGCTTTGCAAAAAAGAGACCCCTCTAATTTATTAAATGTCGAGAGCTTGAATGACGCGAAACACCTCATTGCCATAAATGATGATTTATTTAAACCTAAACTTGATCTTTATAAATACTCTATTCGCTATCCAGAAAGATCAAAAATTGAATACAGAGAGGACTGTTTGTTTTTTTTGCGACAGTTAAACAATTACTTATTGCAAAATAAATATCTTTTAGGAGACAAACTTTCTCTTGCCGATATCGCTATTTTTCCTTTTATTCGTCAATTTGCATTTGTCGATAAGACTTGGTTTGATTCAACAGAATTTATTGAATTAAATCGATGGCTTCAGAAAAACTTAGACTCCACACTCTTTAAAAAAATAATGTTAAAACGAGATGTATGGCGTTTGTAAACTGTATTTTTTGTACACGAAACTATTACTGATTAGTTGGGCAATTTGCTTTCATTTCAAATATATTAGATTGATTATTTAAAAAGTATTTCACACTTTCATGTATTGAACCAATCACAGCTCTTGGAGTAATAGTTGCGCCGGTGAGTGCATCAAAATCTCCGCCGTCTTTTTTAACTCTCCAACTTTTATCATTTTTATTGCTCAATGAAATATTGTCAAATTGACGTGACCATTCGCTCTTGTGAGATTCAATTTTGTCTCCTAAACCGGGCGTTTCAGAATGGTTGAGCACTGCTATGCCCAACAACATTTGATTTGTAGAGAAGGCCACCATCATATCGATATTTCCTGAGTAGCCATTAGTGGCTGTGACCGAAAATATGGCAGCAATTGGTTGTTGATTTTTTCTCATCCGAAAAATTTTGTTAATGGTGTGTGGAGAATCTTCTTTGTGATCAGCGATTAAAATACAATCTAGATTGGGTTGATTATTATATTGATTGGCATCAACCAAAGTGTTTAGTTGCTGGTTCATTACTCGTTCGACTTCTTGCGCTATTTTGTCTTTTGTAAATTGATAAACAAGGGCAACCGTTGCTGTAGAAGCCATCGCAAAAACAGCAAGAATTACGGCATTCTTTTTGATGGCTACACCAAGGAGCTTCTTGTCATTTTGCATATTTAACTCCCTCCATCATCGAGTTGCTTAATGGGAATTTGTTTAGCAGTATCAGTTTTAACTGTGTTTGAAATGCCATATACCCTAGGTTTAAAATAGTGATCAATGGTGGGCACCGCTATATTCATTAAGATCACTGCGAAGGCAAAGGCATCTGGATAACTTCCAAAGGTTCTGATTATGATTAAAATAAAACCTATCAGTACGCCATAAAAAATACGACCTCTTTGTGTGGTGGATGCGCTCACGGGATCAGTAGCGATGAAGAATACACTTAACATGGTTGCGCCATAGAATAAATGATCGAAAGGCGATAAGTACATATCGCTATCTATTACATGTAAAAATAGAGCAGTAGTCACCAAAGAAGCAAGAATTGAAACGGGTATATGCCATCGAATGACTTTTAAAACTAAAATAAAAATTCCGCCAAATAAAAAAGCCATATTAACTAACGTCCAGCTGCGGGAATTTATTTGAAATAGAGCGTTCTGATCTGACATTGTTAAAACTTCAGAAATCGTAACACCTTGAGTAAGAGAAGTTCTTACGTGATCCAATGGAGTCGCCATAGTCATTCCATCGGCCAGAATTTTTAGATCGGACACCGTTATCAAAGCACTTGAGCTGCTCCGCATGATTTCAGATTGTGTCAAATTAATTTGGGTAACACCAAATAAAGTGAGTTCAATACTTTGTATTAAATTAGGTTGAATAGTCAATAGTGCCTGTGTCGGTAACCAATTTGTCATGGCGAGAGGAAAAGAAATTAATAGCAACACAAAGCCAATCATAGCGGGATTAAATGGATTATACCCTAAGCCGCCATACAGATGCTTTGCAAAAATAATCGCAAAACTAACGCCTATCATACTCATCCACCAAGGCAGTAGAGGAGGTAAAGATAACCCGAGTAATAGTCCGGTCAATAATGCTGAATTGTCTTTTAGTGTGGGTAGTATTGCTCGATTTCTAATTCTTAAAACCAATGCTTCGCTGCTGATGGCGAAAAAACTACACAGTAGTAGGTTGATTAAAACTCCCCACCCAAAAAAGTAAAACTGCGTGACGACCCCTGGAATCAGAGCAAAACAAACGATCAACATCAGCTGACTCGTGGTACGCGTTTCATTTTGAGAAAATATATTATTCACTTTAAACCTTACTTGATTATTTCGCTTTTTCTTGATTTTTTTTAACACGATTAAGCGCTGCGAGTATGGCTGCTTTTTTACCATCCGGATCGTTGGCTTTGTTCTCTGCTGCTTGTTTTCTATCTTGAGCGACTTTTTCTCGTTTTAGTCTTCGTTCCTCTTTAATGCGAAGAAGACGCTTCTCTCGATTGTCAAAACGAATTTTGGCAAGTTCAGAGGCTTGTTCTTTAGTCGACAAATATTTAAGTTCAGATTTGGCAAATTGAAAATAATTAACTAAAGGAATGTTACTCGGGCAAACGTAGTCGCAAGCACCACATTCTATACAAGCGTTTATGCTCAGTTCTTCAATCGACTTCCATTGCTCAGTTTTTGAGAACCAGTAAAGTTGTTGCGGTATTAATTTTATTGGACAAACAGATTCACATTCCCCGCAACGAATACATTCCTTTGCTTCAGCCAGTATCACTTTTTCATTAAAAATTAAGCAATTAACTTTTTTGCTGGTGGGAATTGAAAAATCAGTTATTTTTTGCCCCATTAACGGGCCGCCAATAATAACTGAATTCAAATTTATTCTGTCAATATCTAAACTATTGATAATATGATTGATCGGCGTGCCGAACGAGATCCAATAATTTCCGGGATTAGCAACAAGATTACCGGTAATGGTAACTAGTCTATTCGTCATAGGGAGTTCAACTACAATAGATTGATAAATAGCAAAAAGTGTTGCGACGTTTTGCACAATTATATTCAGATCTTTTGGAAATTGATTTTTTGCTAGCTCTTTTCCAGTGACGAGTTGAATGAGTTGTTTTTCCCCGCCGCTTGGATATTTAGTGGGAGCGATGACAATTGAAAGTTGTGCTTGACTCTTTTCGAATAAATTAATGGCTTGTGTTAGTGCCTTAGTCGCTTCTGGCTTGTTATCTTCAATCGCAAATATTATTTTTTCACAATTAATAATTGCAGAAGAGATTAGCGCACCTTCTATTATTTCTTTGCTATGCTCTCTCAGCAGTCTATCGTCACAGGTAATGTAAGGTTCGCATTCCATTGCATTCACTATTAAGGTGGCGGGATTTTCTTCGTTCGTTGAGTCTAATTTAGATGACTGTTTAAAATGGGTTGGAAAAACAGCTCCACCCAAACCAACTATTCCTGCATCGCGAATTTGTCGAAGTAATTGAGTTGTAGATTTGTTTTTCCAGTTTGAATGACTTGTTTTTTGTTTGTTATTAACTTCTGATGTTCTTTGTTTAGAGTGAGCTTTTGATTTTATGATTATGACAGGTTCCAATAGTTCTGACTTGTGTCCGCAATTGGATAATTCAATTTTTTCTATAACGCCATCACATGGTGAATGAATGGGAACATTTATTAAATCGCTCTCGCTTGAATATTTCGTTAATGTTTCGCCTTTTTTAATCCGTTGCCCAGTTTCTACAGTAATAATGATTGAGAGATCGAGTGATGCTTGTGATGATTGATTAATTGGTACTTTGTATTCGCTGGGCTCCAATAATAGTTGACTCTGAGATTCGCTTGAAATTAATTTATGTTCCTCCGGGTAAATTCCTCCATGAAAATTGAAAATACTTTTAGTCACTAAATTTTTAGTATGAGCTTTCATTTTTTAATGAGTTAGTTCAGGTTTTTCTTGTCGCCAATTTAACAATGTATTTTCAATGTATGGCATTTCTATACAGTCAACTGGACAAGGTGGAACACATAAGTCACAGCCCGTACACTCACTGGCAATTACTGTGTGCATTTGTTTTGCGGAGCCAACAATGGCATCAATAGGACATGCTTGAATACACTTGGTACAGCCGATACATTCCTCTTCAATGATTAATGCAACTCTAGGTAAATCTTCTGTTCCGCAATCTTCGTTTAATGGTAGCACTTCCACATCTAAAAGATTGGCGAGTGCTTTGATACCAGCTTCGCCACCGGGAGGGCATCGGTTTATTGGTTCGCCTTTAGCGATGGATTCCGCATAGGGTTTACAACCAGGATGACCACATTGACCACATTGCGTTTGAGGTAATAGCGCATTAATTTGTTCAACAATGGGATCGCCTTCCACTTTAAAGTGTATAGAAGCATAACCAAGTAATGCACCACAAAATCCGGCAATTAAAGTGAGAATAACGGTAGCTTGAAGTATCTCTAAAAACATTTCACACCAAACCAGAAAAACCCATAAAAGCAAGAGACATTAGTCCAGCCGTAATTAAACTAATCGCAGCACCTTTGAATGGTTTGGGCACATCCGCAACTTCTATGCGTTCTCGCATGCCTGAAAACAAAATCAGCACTAAAGAAAAACCAAGTGCAGCGCCAAAACCAAAAACTAGTGATTGTATGAAATTATGGTTTTGATTGACATTTAAAAGAGCAACACCGAGCACCGCACAATTAGTTGTAATTAGAGGTAAAAATATTCCAAGAACCCGATGCAAAACCGGACTAGATTTTTGGATTACCATTTCAGTAAATTGAACAACAACTGCAATCGATAAAATAAATGCCAAAGTTTGCAAATATTCAATTTGAAAAACTTGTAAAACGTAATGATTAATTAAATAGCTAATCATTGATGCGAGAGTTAATACGAAAGTTGTTGCAGCTGCCATTCCCACCGCTGTTTCCACGCGATTAGACACGCCCATAAAAGGACACAGACCTAAGAATTTAACTAATACAAAGTTATTAACTAAAATGGTACTAATGAGAAGTATTAGAATATCCATTAGTTTTTAATCACTAGCAATTAATCATTAGAATGAATTTTTATTGTTTAGCGCGAGTTTTAAAAAATTGACGAATGCTCATTCCAATAAAATAAACAATGCCCCAGATTATGGTTAGCTGGACTAATCCACTAATGATCGCTTTACTTCCTTCAACTTCTGCATTGAGTAATGAAGTAATCACTAGTGGCGCGTAGGTTTCCGCATCGGTAACAGTATCTGGT